>CAYJDL010000004.1:23606-34216 GCA_964368885.1 uncultured Desulfovibrionaceae bacterium
TTTTGGTTACGACCCGATTTTCTTTGACCCATCAATCAAGCTTAGTGCAGCGCAATTAAGTAAAGTTGAAAAGAATTCACGAAGCCATAGAGGCAAAGCCTTACAAAAACTTTTTACTTTATGGGATAATTTTTATACTTCCTCTGTGTAGTTAATATTTCATAATTTGGGTGCTTTTTTATGAAGGCTAAAAGTCTTGGTTATACCTTTGCATTGATCTCTGTTTTTTTGTGGGCAGGAAATTTTATTGTTGCTCGCCTTTTTGCTTCCACTATTGCACCAGTACAACTAAATTTTTGGCGATGGCTTGTAGCTCTGGCGTTCGTTTTGCCATTTGCTATAAAAACTTGGCACAAAGACTGGCCGATTATAAAAAAACACTTACCATATTTAACACTGCTTGGTTTTGTTGGTGTCACCTGTTTAAATGCTTTATTTTATAAAGCCGGAAGTACCACCAGCAGTATCAATATGGTTCTTTTTGTTCCTTCTGCACCTATTATTATTTTACTTCTTTCAAGAATTTTTTGCGGTGAGCCAATTACTCCACGTCGATTACTAGGGCTTATAATAATTTTAGGCGGACTATTGCTACTTTTGTCAAAAGGCAAATGGAGCAACTTAGCTGCATTCAATATCAGTACCGGTGACTTGTGGTGTATCGGAGGCGTTGCTAGTTTTGGAATATACTCTTTTTTAACTCGTTACCGTCCTCAAAATATATCTTTATATGGGTTACATTCAGCTATTTTTACCATTGGAATTATTCTTACTTTACCATTTCTTTTTTGGGAAATGAGTTATAGTCCACCAACTATCTGGAATCTTTCAGTGCTTGGAGGAATTTTTTATGCTGCTGTAGGCTGCTCAAGTATTGCATACCTTTTTTGGACCAAAGCCATTGACAATATAGGACCTGTTGCCGCCGGTATGCTTTATTACACTATCCCCCTCTTTACTGCATTAGAAGGTGTACTTATCTTAGGAGAGGATGTTACCTGGTTACATGCCATAGGTGGCTCTCTAATGCTTATCGGAATTGGATTAACAACGGTTCCAGAAAAAAGTTCATTGAAATATTAATATGTACTGAAAAATTTTTTAACACATTTTTAAAGCTATTTATTAGTAAAGTGATTGCAATAAAGATAAACCCTATAAACATTTAAATTTTAACTTTCAATAACTTATAACACTTTGGAGATTATGAATTATATGGACATGCAGTATAAAATGAAAAATGGCATACTTGTTTCTTACAAAACATCACAAAGTAGTCCCATATGGAAATTTTTACTAGTTCTTATTTTAATGTCAGCAAGTGGTGCTGGAGCTTTTTTCTATACTCAAAAATTTTTTATACCCATTGCTGCTAACAACAGTCCAGCACCAATAGTGAACCTAGATAGTATTAATGAAATTCAGGATTCTCTCCAAAAAATTGCTAAGGAAGAAGTAGAAGTAAATGTGAAAAACTACTCTTTCAATGTAGAGACTTTAGTAAAAATAATGAACAAGGTTTTTCCTAAACAAAAAATGACTGATAAAGATAAAGAATCTTTTGCAAAGGCCGCTCTTAAATGGGGTTCACATTACTCCATACCTCCACTTTTAATTTTAAGCATTGCTTACCGAGAAAGCCTTTTTGATCCAAAAGTTGTTTCCTCTGCCAATGCTCGTGGACCCATGCAGGTTATTTATAAATATCATAAAGATAGATTAGATAAAATTGGCAAAAAAGAAAAAGATCTACATGAGATTGATACAGGCATTCGAATTGGAACAGAGGTTTTTCGCACTTTTTACAATCATCATAAACAAGATATTTTTAAAGCTATGAATAGTTATGTTGGTGCTGCCAGACGTGACTATAGTGACGATATTATAAATAAATATTTTCAGGCAAATATTTATTTTGAAGAGCAGAAAACAAAAGAAAAATGAGATTAATTAGTGAACATTAGAAACTTAGTGTGTCAATAACACTTGTATTTCTATATTTAAGCTGTTAAATGATTTTATGTCAATTGGCGTTAAACCTTATTTTATTTAAAACTTTTTAAGAATTTTTAAGCAAACAGGTGGAAAATGAACATTTATTATAAGGTTTTAGTTATTTGTATAATCTTGATGTTTCCCACACTTGCCTTTAGCGAAAGTCTACATGAGGCCGCAAAAAAAGGTAACATTGAAAATGTTAAACTGTTATTAGACAAAGGTGCTGATATCAATGCTGTTAATGAAGGAGGGCAAACAGCTTTGATGCTTGCGTTAGAGTATAAAAAAGAAAATGTAGCACGTTTAATCATAGACAAAGGTGCAAATCTAAATATAAAAGACAAAGTAAACGATACAGCCATTATTATCGCTAGTAGCCGTAACATCTTCGAATTGGTTAAAGTTATGATGGATAAAGGTGCGGATATCAGTGCTACAAATAAATTTGGTATCTCAGTCTTTTCAAATGCAGCTTTTCATGGTAACGTTGATTTTGTGAACTTGCTGTTTGATAAAAATTTGAATTTAAAAGATAAAACTAAAAAAATTAACAATGCCTTAATAACTGCCGCTCTAGGGAATAAAGGTGAAATTGCGCAGCTGCTCTTAGATAGTGGTGCAAACATAGAAACAAAAAATAACGAACTTCTTGGCACGGGTGAAACACCCCTCATAACTGCCTCTTATCCTGAAAGACTTAATACTTTTAAAGTGTTATTAAAAAATGGTGCGAACATTGAAGCAAAAGATAACAATGATGAGACAGTTCTAATGTATGCCGCTAGGAGTAACAATAATCCCGTCGTTGAGTTTTTACTAGATAAGGGTGTGGATTTCAATGCAAAAAGCAAGGAAGGCGTAACAGCACTTATTTTTGCCACTATGTTTGAAAATGACTCTGCCGTTGAATTACTGTTAAACAAGGGTGCTGATGTAAACGCAAAAAACAACGATGGTGAGACAGCACTCATGACAGCCATTATATATTTTGGAAGTAACGAGATGATTAAAATGCTACTAGATAAGGGTGTGGATATAAATGCAAAAAATAAAGATGGTGAGACAGCACTTATGATTGCCGAAAAACGTGAAATGTCTGAAATTGTCAAATTACTTCAAAGCAAGATGAATAAATAAAGACATCAAAATTTAATAAAAACAATGATGCGAAACTCCAATTAAATATTTTTTTGTGGGGAAAATCTGTTTTTAAATAAATTTTCCCCGCAAAAATTAAACAGCTAACAATTACAAAATACTTTTCAAGCGAGCTAAAGCTTCATCAGTGTTAGTCGGTGAAGCAAAGGCTGTAAAGCGCACATAGCTTTCACCACTTGGACCAAAGCCTGCGCCCGGCGTACATACAACATGAGCAGAGTCCAAAACCTTCTGGAAGAAATCCCATGAAGGTGTGTAGCCTGAGCCAGTCTTGGGAGTGCGTACCCACACATAAGGTGCATGCTCACCACCATAAACTTCAAGTCCGGCATCTATTAATGTTTTGCGTATTTTAGTAGCGTTTTGCATATAACCGTTAATGATGGCGGCGCACTCTTGCTGACCTTCGGCACTATGCACAGCTTCGGCTGCTCTTTGTACTATATAAGGGCAACCATTGTATTTTGTACTTTGGCGACGCAACCACATACCATGTAAATCAATCTTTTGTCCATTAACTTGCAAGTCTTTTGGAACAACTGTGTAGGCACAACGTAGTCCGGTAAAACCTGCTGTTTTTGAATATGAACGAAATTCGACAGCTACCTCATGGGCACCGTCAACTTCAAAAATACTATGCGGAATATCGTCTCCACTAATAAATGCTTTGTAAGCAGAGTCATAAAGTATAATGGCTCCACTTTGTCTAGCATAATCTATCCAAGCCTTAAGAGCATCTCGGTTAAGCACCGTACCTGTGGGGTTATTTGGATAGCATAAGTAAATGACATCTGGTGTTTGCTTTGGAAAGTCTGGCACAAAATTATTTTCCGCTACACAAGGTAAATAAATCAAATTATCCCAAGCTGTTTCAACATATTTTCCTGTACGTCCACTCATAGCATTAGAATCAACATAAACAGGATATACCGGATCTGTTACAGCTATGCGCACATCAGCTGAAAAAAGCTCTTGAAAATTACCCACATCGCATTTAGCACCATCGCTAACAAAAATTTCGTCGGCTGTAATGCTTATTCCTCGAGCTTGATAATCACTAGCTGCAATGGCTTCACGTAAAAAAGCGTAGCCTTGTTCTGGCCCATAGCCTTTAAAATCGCCTGCCCTTGACATGTCATCTGTGGCATTATGTAAAGCCTTAATAATTGCCGGACTTAAGGGCTTAGATACATCTCCAATACCAAGTGAAATTATGCTTTTTTCAGGGTTATCAGCTTGAAAAGTACGAACTCTACGGGCAATTTCTGCAAATAAATACGATCCGGGTAAACTGGCATAATGTGGATTTACTTGAAACATTTTTTTTCCTTTTATATTGGCTTTTGTTAAATAAACACTGAATAATTATTTCTTGAGGAGGGATGAAACTTTTTCGTTATTCTTAGAACTTTGGGCAAAAACTTCCCTTCATCCCCCTTCAAAACAATTGAAAAATTCTAATGAAAGTTTTTTTGAAAGCGGTTTGGGGAAAACTTTTTTCAAAAAAAATTTATAATAATTCACCATCAAAGACTATTACAGCTTCGCCTGTCATGAAGATATGCTCACTTTCATCCCATAAAATATGCAAAGTACCACCAAGCAAGTGTATATTAACATCTCTATCGGTTAAATTTAAGCGTGCCGTAATTGCAGCAACAGCGCAAGCTCCTGTTCCGCAAGCTTGGGTTTCACCTGCTCCACGCTCCCAAACACGCATACGCACATTTTTTCTATCTAAAACTTGTATAAATTCAACATTAACCCTTTCAGGAAATAAAGGATGATTTTCTATTGCCGAGCCAATTTCTGAAATATTAAAATCATCTAAATTGTCCCATTGAATAACTGCATGCGGATTACCCATAGAAACACATGACGCAAGGTACTCTTTACCATGCACATTAATGGGTATCTCTAATGCTAACTGTTCAGGGTGCTTCACTGGAATATGTTGCGGATCCCATTGCGGTTTGCCCATATCCACGCTTGCGCCTTTAACCTTTTGATTGTCATCAAAAAGCAAAGAAACAAATTTTATTCCTGCAAGTGTTTCAACCGACATGTTATCTTTATTAGTTAAACCACGCTCATAGGCATATTTTCCAACGCAACGTATTGCATTGCCGCACATTTGGGATTCACTACCATCACTATTAAACATGCGCATTCGCACATCGGCAACTTCAGAGGGTAAAATCAATACTAGACCATCGGAACCAATACCTTTATGACGATCACTTACTTGAATAGCCAAACTTGAGGGATCTGCTACAGGACTAATGCGATGATCCATGTATACATAATCATTACCAATACCATGCATTTTAGTAAATTTCATAAAAATCCTTATACTACTGAAAACATATTACTTATGCTCAATTATCCAAGCATTAAGACCAGTTAAATCTTCACCATATGGCCATTTTCCATCTTTGAATAAATGCCCACGACCATAAAATTGCGTGCCAACGCTTTGAGCCGCTTCTAGATCAAGTGGCGCATCACCTACCATGAGCACATCAGCAGGATCTGCCTTAATCTCTCGTACAATATTGCCAAGCAGGGTGACTTTATCAGGAGGAGAACCATAGATACCATCAAAATAATGTTCAATACCACGTTCTCGTAAAATATGAGGTAATTCTGCCTGAGGGGCACCGGAACAAACGTAAATGGGAATTTTTTTATGCCATGTTTTCAATACTTCCTCAATTCCCGGCACAAGCTCACATTGAGTAAGAGCTTCTAAAGCATATTGCATAAATTTTTTGTTCCATGCGTCTAAATCTTCCTCGCTTGCTTTTTTTCCTAGTATTGTTTCGAAAAACCAAGCAAATTTAATATACCTACTTACGCCTTCATTGGTGCAGTGTGTCATAACTAGCCAGTCTACAGCCTCTTGACCGTATGGTTCTGCAACTGCCCCCATAGCTTTAGCTTTTATATCAATACTTTCTAAAATTACTCCATCGCAATCTAAAACAAGATGTGAAATAGCCATATACATCCTTTAATATTATATTTTTACCCCTAAAGATTGTAGCGCATTACAAAGATTTAGGACAGCTTCTGTCTCCATATGTACTCTAGTTTCATAAGCATATGAACAAATATGCGGACTTAAGATGCAATTCCCTAAGGTGTTTAATTTATCATAATATGGTTCATCGCTAAAAACATCCAAAGCAGCTGCTCTTAAATGATTACTTGCCAATGCAGTATAAAGAGCGTCTTCATCAACTAATGTACCTCTTGCTGTATTAATAAACCAAGCACCTTGTGCCATGCAAGCAAATTCTTTTTCTCCAAAAATTAAACCACTTGCACTAGCATGAAGAGAAATAATATTTGCCCAGGGCAATAAGTCATATAATTCCTTTTTGATGTAAACACTATCTTTAAAACTAACCCTTGGATCTGTAAAGGCGACTTGACAACCAAGTGCTTTAAAAAGCTTTGCTGTAGCTTTTCCCATGCGCCCAAAGCCCACAATACCAAGCCTCTTCCCTTGCAATAAACTTCCCATGCGCTTTTGCCAAATTCCTTGACGCATTGCTCTATCATTAGTTGTAATATTACGTAGTAAGGCTAAAGCTAAGCCTAAAGTGTACTCTGCTACAGCTTGGGCTAAACGCTCAGCACTTGTACTTAGAACATTTACACCCAATGCCTTGGCTGCTCTTAAATCTATATTATCAAGTCCAATGCCACAGCGAGAAATGACCTTCAGCAGCGGTAAACTTTGCAATATGTCCGCATTCAGCTGTTCTGTTCCGGCTATAACACCTTGGCAGTCTTGCAAAAACTCCTTAATTTCGTGAACAGTAAGCACTCTTGCATAGGGATTTAATTTGTATTTGTAACCATGTTCCTTTAGGATTTCTAATGGTTTCGTACTTTCTTGAGCAAAGGTTGACGTGGTAATAGCAATTTGCATATTTTATCTCTATTTATCATATATATATTGGGAATAAAGAGAATCACAAGCTAGCATTGTTTCTACAAGCAAAGCATCTTCTAAGCAATCTACACTTTGACTCACACAAGGCGAAAGAGCCATATGTACAAAGTGTCCATGTTCTAAAAACCTTAGCATATCAATAGATTCTGCAATTTCCAATGGACTAGGATTTAGTTGCATAAAGATCTGTAAAGCCTGACGCTTAAAAACCATGACGCATACTTGTCTGTACCCAAAAACGTTAGTTTTTTTATTATCAAGAAAAAAAGGTATGGGGCTTCGAGAAAAGTACAAAGCCTTACCACTTTTATTTGTCACAACCTTAATTGTATTGGGGTTTTGCAACTCTCTATTTTCGTAAATAGGATACATGAGATTAAGAGTTTGAATTTTTGAATTACTTCTAAAAGGTTTAAGAGCAGCATCAAGCATTGCCGGATGCACTAGCGGTTCATCACCCTGAACTATGACTATAGTTTCAGCCTTTACACCTGCACTTTCCTCTAAAATCGCAGTAGCTTCAGCGCAGCGATCAATACAGCGTTCATGCGTATTAGCAGTCATAATAGTCTTAATGCCTATACTATGACAATAATCAACAATTTCACTATCGCATGTTGCTACATAAACTGCATCTACCGCTTTACTTAGGCTTGTACGCAAAGCAACATGCCCCAACATGGGCATACCACAAAGAGGATATAAAGGTTTACCCGGAAAACGAGTTGACGCCATGCGTGCCGGAATAATTGCAATTATAGACATAAGTATTTTTTAGAAAATTGTTATTTACCTAAATTCTCAGCATACCATTTACCCGCTAAACTTAGCCCTTCCTGAACATCAAATTTAGGTTCATAACCGAGACGTGCTTTTGCTCTTGAAATATCAGCTTGAGAATGACGTACATCACCTTGCCTAAAATCACGATAGTTAGGCTTTGCCTGAGCAGCTTGGGGATTAACCTTCACTACTTCTGCTTTAATATACTCAAATAACTTATTTAATGTAGTACGATGCCCAAGGGCAACATTATAAACTTTATTGCAAGCATCATCTTCTGCTAAAGCAGATAAAATATTAATTTGTACTACGTTGTCAATATAACAAAAATCTCGTGAAGTTTGCCCATCTCCATTAATATATACAGGTTGGTTTTTCAAAAGAGCTGAAAACCATTGTGGAATTACGGCAGCATAGGCTCCATCCGGATCTTGACGTTGCCCAAAAACATTAAAATATCTTAACCCGATATTGTTTAGATTATATGTTTTTGAAAATACCGAAGCATATAATTCATTTACATACTTTGTAACTGCATAAGGAGACAAAGGCGCACCAATTCGATCTTCCTGTTTAGGTAAATTTGGTTCATCTCCATAAGTTGAAGATGAAGCAGCATAAACAAAGTTCTTTACTTGCGCTTTATGCGCTGCTACCAACATATTTAAAAAACCGTCAATATTACAAGAATTTGTAACAGTTGGTTCTTCTATGGAAAAAGGCACGGAACCAAGAGCAGCTTGATGTAAGACATAATCTACTCCTACGCAAACTTGATGACAAGTGTCTACATCTCGTATATCTCCTTCATAAAATGTGAAATTTTCCCACAATTTATCGCCAACAAGTTCATGCACAAAATCAAGATTTTTTTGATAACCACGCATAAAATTATCTAAACCTATTACTCTTTGCTTACGCAATAATAACTCTTGCAATAGGTTCGAGCCTATAAATCCAGCAACTCCGGTAATTAACCAAGTTCGAGCATTATTTTCCAATTTTTGTAAAATTTTAACATATTCTGACATAGTATCCTCATAATTATTATTTTTATTAAAATATTATCTTGGCACATTATCTGCTATAATCGTTCTAAATAGTGCATTGATAGGAAAAATTTTCCCTATTAATAGTGTATTCAAGAAGTCAAAGAAGGCTTGAAATAAGAATTTAATACGTGTTTTTTTAAATATCAGCTAACTGTCATAACGACAAGAGGAAATATTATGCAAAGTGCTCTTTATATCGGCGCCACAGGCATGAAAAGTATGGCTGAAGGCATGAATGTTGTTACTCATAACTTATCAAACGTCAGCACCATTGGTTATAAGCAACAAGACATTCAATTTTCAGATTTAATTTATCCATCACAGGGAATGACAGGAAACTCTTGGGGTGCCCAAGAAGATTCATATGTAGCATTAGGGCAGCTTGGCAAAGGTGTTCAAGTTGATACAGTTCGGACAATTTTCAATCAAGGTCCCCTTGAAATGGGTAGCGATATTACTGATTTAGCCTTATCAGGAAATGGTTTTTTTCAAGTAACCGATGCAGAAGGAAACGAATTTTATACTCGTGCCGGCAACTTTCGCTTTAATGAAGAAGGCTATTTAAATTTACCTAGCGGTGAAACTTTAAGCGGATACCCCATAAGCAGTAATGGTGCAAAAGGTAGCTTACAACCAATTCAAGTTGATGTTTTTGGTACTATCGATGCAAAGGCTACTACTAAGATAAACCTAGGATTAAATCTTGGTGACATCGAAGATACATCTATGTCAGCAACTGATCCGTATTTTTCTTTAGCAACGTCTTTTGACTCAACAGCAAATCCACCTTTAAGTAGCAGTAGCTACAGCTATACCCAAACAATACGCACTTTTGACGCCACAGGTGAGATTCAAGATTTAAATATTTATGTTGATGGTACGCCGGAATCTACAAGCGGTACAAACTCTAATACCATTATGGAGTTTGTAGTGGCAAATGAGCCATCAGCACAAAATCCTCAATCTCAAGCACTTTTATCAGGAACCATGACTTTTAATGCTTCTGGTCAACTTATTGATATTTCAACTTTTACTCCAAGTGGAGATACCACAGTACTAGCTAATTGGACACCCTCTCAAACTAGTAATGGAGTGCCAACCATTACCTTAAATGGGCAAAGTATAACATTTGACCTTGGACTTAAAAGTTCAGGTGCTTTACAAAATTTACCAAATTCAGCAGCAGACGTAGGCACAGATCCACTTTTACTTGGAACCATGGGAAGTGACACTACTCGTGCTGCCACTGCTACAACGGCTTTTACTGGTTCTAATAGCATGCACACCAATATTCAAGACGGTTACTATGAAGGTAATCTTACAAATTTAACTATTACCTCCAATGGTGATGTAGTTGGACATTATAGCAATGGACAGGATGCAGTTCTTTATGAAATTCCCATTGCACGTTTTACAAGTCAAGACGGCTTGAGACGTGAAGGCGGTAATCTTTTTTCAGCAACTTTAGAATCCGGAGTCATGGAACTTGGTAGGGCAGGCACGGAAAACTATGCCGAAATTATGTCCAACACAACAGAGGGGTCTAACGTGGATATGGCTGAGGAAATGGTTAGTATGATTATTACTCAGCGAGGTTTCCAAAGCAATAGCAAAGTAGTTACAACTGCTGACGAAATGCTTAAGAAAGCTATGGA
>CAYJDL010000005.1:0-6748 GCA_964368885.1 uncultured Desulfovibrionaceae bacterium
AGTTGGGTATTGATTTTCGTAATATGCCTTTGCGCATAGGTGTTTTCGGGGCAGAACCATGGAGCGATGCCATGCGTTATTCCATTGAACAAAAAATGGGTATACACGCTTTAAATATTTATGGTCTTTCAGAAATCATGGGTCCTGGTGTTGCTATGGAATGTGTTGAAGCAAAGTGCGGTATGCACATTTTTGAAGATCACTTCCTTCCTGAAATCATTGATCCCATTAGTGGTGAAACTTTACCCGAAGGGAAAATGGGTGAGCTTGTTATTACTACTTTAACTAAAGAAGGTATTCCTCTTTTACGTTATCGCACCAGAGATTTAACAAGTCTTAATTATACTCCCTGTGCATGTGGACGCACTCATGCAAGACTGTCACGCATTAATGGACGTAGTGATGATATGCTTATTATTCGAGGCGTAAATGTCTTTCCGCAACAAATAGAAAATATTTTACTTGAAAGCGAAGGAATTGCTCCTCATTATCAAATTCATGTAAGTCGTGAAAATAATTTAGATCATCTTGAAGTTAGGGTAGAAATTGCTGAAGGTAATTTTGCTGATGAAATTCGTAAATTACAAAAAACAGAAAAGAAAATTCAAGCTACCATTAAAGAATTTTTGGGAGTTTCCGTTAAAATTCGCCTTGTTGAACCATATTCGATTGAGCGTACCGAAGGAAAAGCTAAGCGTATTGTTGATACACGCAATCATGTTTAGATTCAAATATTGCTTATCAAATTGCTTTATTTCAATGTAATTTACATGAGGTTTACGTTTTATTTTATTAACATTGCATCTTAGGGTTTTTAGTGTTACATATAAATTATACCTTTTTCACTTAAGAAACATAGAACGTCTATTTGATATAATACATACACAACAAAATCGGATTTAAGAATACTATGCTTAGTCCTGATTTTGTTGTGTAGGTTGATAATATCAACTCCAAATGGTATTAAACTAAAACAAAAAAGATTATGGGAGAAGGAGTGGGAAAAACGCTCATTAAGGCAAGTAAGGCGTAATAAATCAAGAGGAGAGCAATAGCATGGGAAACACTGCATATAATTTTTATGGTAATACTCTAGCAAGTAACACTGAAAACATGCAAAATGCTAACGCTTGTTACTTAAGTTGTTCTGACCATAAAGCTGATAGTGAGCTATGTGCTCAACTTTCCGGTAATTTCGGAGCTTTGCTTAATGACATGGACTTTAAAACTGAGCTAAAAATCTTTAATTTAAGTTTTTTTGAACTGACCTTAAAACGTGTGATTTTACAAGAATTAAATATGACTTACATCGCCCTTTGGGCTCTAGCTTTAAAGCAATCTTTCCCTCAAAATGCTATACAATTCTTTACTTGTTTTGTAGATAGTTATGTTCAACAATTTAAAAGTACTGCACAAAAAAAGTACAGAGAAAAAATTTTTGCTTATAAAGACATGGTTTTACGAACAGACGCTAAGGATTTTAATCACATAAGTGAGCATTTACTTTCTTATGCTAAGCAAAATATTAAAAATAATAAAGCTGATACTTTGCGCCTTGCCTTAGCTTTGCGTAATCATTATTCATTTATTTTTCAACGACTTGTGTAAACTATGCACAGAATTACTTCAACTGCTGAATTTAGTACATTTTTTGAAGCTCAAAAACTTTTACGTGACTATAAGGGAACTTGTATAACCATTGGAAATTTTGATGGGGTTCACTTTGGGCATCAGAAACTTTTGCATCGAACTGTAGAAAAAGCTAAAGAACATCATCTACTTTCAGTAGTTATTACATTTTGGCCACATCCATTGGCTGTGCTTGCAGGTGGTATGCGTGCTCCATCGCTTTTGCTTGGACAAGATGAAAGATATTCGCTTTTTATCTCAAATGGTATTGATCTAGTTTTAGAAATGCCCTTCACCTTAGATTTAGCTGCTTTAAGTCCTGAAGAATTTATCCAAAAAGTGCTAATGCCTTTAGAATGCAAAGAACTTGTCATCGGTTATGACTTTTCTCTTGGCAAAAGTCGCTCTGGGAACTTTGATGTATTAAAAAAGCTTGGAGTTAAATATCAATTTGATGTTGAGCAACTTTCTCCGGTTATAGTTAATGATGCAGTGGTAAGTTCAACTCGCATTCGTAATTTAGTTCGTCAAGGTGAAGTTTGGGAGACTTACGCTCTTCTTGGTCGTTATTATCATTTAGATGGTCTCATTATCCATGGTCATGGACGTGGTCATGGTCTTGGTTTTCCCACTGCAAATCTAGATGTAGGTATTTCACTTGTGCCAAAGGTTGGAATTTATGCTACATGGGTTAGCGTTAAAGATGATTATTGGAAGGAACCATATCTTAGCTATGCTGCAGTAACTAATGTAGGATATGTACCAACTTTTGAAAACTTAACTTTGTCCATAGAAAGCTTTATTCTTGACGGTAATCCTCAATTATATGACACACATATTCGCCTTTCCTTTGTGCAATACATTAGAAATGAGCAAAAATTTTCAAGTATGGATGAACTTAAAAGTCGTATTGCCAAAGATGTAACGTTGGCTAAGGAAATACTAAGAGCTAATCCGTAAATAACGTCCCGTGGGTAATTACTGCGTCAAAGCTACATTTTTTCTCAGGTCGAGTACCAAAAGACGTACACTCCCTTCGCAAAAATGCACTTTTCCTTGTACTTGCCTCACGTTACATTTATTTACGGACAAGCTCTAAATACAGCATATAAATTTTAAGCTCTGAGGATTGTAATATGTTTCCTCCAAGAAAAAGTTTAGGCCCTTTAATTTCTACATCCTGTGATCGTCCGGGTCTGAGATTATTTATTCTTGTCTGTCTTTTTTCTCTAACTATGTCTGCTTTCTGGTGGAATTTTGAACGCCGCATCGGTGATTTAAAGCCTGAAAAAAAAATTCAAACTATCATTAATGATGATGGGATTTTAACAGAAGAAAGTTTACTAAATTTTAATATTTGGAGAGAAAAGTTTAGTAAAACATGGAATATTCCTTTAATTTTGCAAGCTAGTGCTCAAGAGTTAAAGTTACCTCCTTATCCTATTAATTCGCTCTACGTTGGTATTGGGTTGAAGCATCATGAGGCCGTCATTGCCGTGCCGCCATTGGTTGGGAAAATTTTAGGCGAAGGAAAGCGTTTACAAACTGAAGAAGGCTTAAGTGCTTGTTTAAAAAAAGATTCACCCATAATTTGCTTGGATAAATCCTTACAAAGTATTTGGACTTCACTAGGACAGTAAAGCATATTCACCTTACATACTTGCACATCAAGTTTAATCTGATGCAATTTTTTAAAATGAGATCATAAATGAAACATGTACATTTATACACTGATGGTTCATGCCTTGGCAACCCCGGTCCGGGCGGCTGGGCTTGTATTTTGCGTTTAGCTGACAAGTCTCACGAAAAAGAATTTTTCGCCGGTTACGCTAATACAACCAACAACCGCATGGAAATTATGGCTGTACTTGAAGGATTACGCAAGCTTAAAGAGCCTTGCCATGTAGATGTTTTTTCAGATTCTCAATATGTTTGCAATGCCATTGAAAAAAAGTGGTTAATCAATTGGAATAAAAATCAATGGCAAAAATCTAATAAAAAACCTGTTAAAAATAAAGATTTATGGCAAGCATTATGGCCATTGTTACAAGAGCATAAGGTAAAATTTCATTGGGTGCGTGGACATGCCGGACATATTGAAAACGAACGCTGTGACATTTTAGCAAAGGATGCAGCTCAAAAACCAGATTTGTTAATTGATAGTGGAAGAGAGCAAAATATATAAATGGAGCAACTAGACACTTTATGGACTAACTTGTTTTTGCCCTTAATACGTTTGCTTATAAGTATATCTATTGGATTATTGATTGCGACCATTTTGGAAGCAATGCGCTGGACAAAATACCTTGTTAAAATAGCCTCACCCTTATCACGAATTGCCAATTTAAGCGATGTGTCGGGTGCGGCTTTTGCCATGACTTTTGTTTCTCCGGCATCGGCCAATACTTTACTTGCGCACAACTATGAACAAGGTCAAATGCCTAAGAAAGAACTTATCCTCTCGAACCTTTTTAACAGCTTACCTGCTTACTTAACTCATACTCCTTCAATATTTTTTTTACTTTGGCCTGTCCTTGGCTTTCCAACTCTAATATATATTGGTTTAACCTTATTGGCTGCAATTTTCCGCACCTTACTCACAGTTTTTCTAGGGTATTTTTTACTTGCACCAAAAAATGAAGGCTGCATTCCCTGTCATATGGAAAAGCAACCTTTTATCTTAAAAAATGTCCTACAAAAGGCTTGGAAGATATTCAAAAGGCGCATAAGTAAAATAGCATGTTTTACTATACCCATTTATATTCTAATGTATTTTTTGCATAATCAAGGTTTTTTCAAAGCCCTTGAACAATGGATGGGGCAACATATGTCATTTCTTTCTTTTCTAGACCCCCAAGCTTTGGGAATAATAGCATTATATATGGCAGCTGAACTTGGTGCTGTTTTGTCAGCAGCAAGCTTTGCGCTCAATGACGGATTGTTAAGCGAAAGAGCCTTAATTCTTGCTTTGCTGGTTGGTAATATAGTTTCAACGCCTATGCGTGGTATACGTCATCAACTTCCAAGTTATGCCGGATTTTATAACCCAAGCCTTGCCCTACAACTGGTGCTTACTAATCAAGGCTTACGTGCAATAAGCATGATTTTTATGACTATTTTTTACTATTACATGACACTATAAATTGTCGTAATGTTGATTATTTTTTTTCCCCAAACCGCTTTGCTCTCGATTTGCGTAAGACTCGAAGACTTGTCTAACGCAAACGGCTTCTCCGCCCGTTGGCTCGGCCTTTTCCAAAAAACTTTCAATAAGAATTTTTCTATGTGGCTATTGCCTTAACTAAGCTCGAAAATCTAATTTAAGAAAATTTTAGTTTTAAACGTAAATTTTAAGATGGATTGCCACGAAAAAACGCTTGCTAATTCGTGCTTTAACGCAAATCACGAAGCGTTTTTTCTCGCAATGACTCTGCGTTACATCGTAAGTCACTGCGAGGAAATGCCGCACCACTAACTTATTAAAAAAAAGGATTATGTGCGGCATGACGTGGCAGTCCATGCCTTTAAAAGCAGCATTTAAAAAGAATAAAAAATTCAAATTAAACTGCCGTTCTGAGCTAAGGCAATAGCCACATACAAAAATACAGATATTTAAATTTAATGTCATATTTTTGTAGCTATAGAAAATACCTATATCCTTATAAGACATTCCTTCATGCAATATTATAAGAAATAACAAAGCCTTTGTTTATTATTATAAATTCATTTACTTACAGCTTATACACTATAAGCACAAAGTAATAATGGCATATGAATTGCATTAACAATTCCCAACGATAGACGTTAATGGAAAAAATTTCCTTATAGAAATACACCTGGGGAGGAGTATATGTCTTTAGTTATAAATAATAATTTGATGGCAGCAAATGTAGCTCGAAATTTAAATAATCATTACGGACGTTTAGCAACATCAACAGAAAGATTATCTTCTGGCTTGCGCATTAATAGTGCAGCTGATGATGCCGCCGGACTTGCAATTCGAGAATTACAAAGAGCTGACGTTGCTACATTACAGCAAGGTGCAAGAAATGCTAACGATGCTATTTCACTAATCCAAGTTGCTGACGGTGCCTTACAAGTTATTGACGATCAGCTTATTCGCATGAAAGAATTAGCCGAACAAGCTGCAACAGGTACTTATGACTCTACACAAAGACTTATGATTGAATCTGAATACCAAGCCTTAGCATCTGAAATAACACGTATTTCCAATGCAACAGACTTTAATGGTATTCATTTGCTTAATGGTTCCTTATCAGGCGATCACAATGGAAGTAATTTAAAGTCTGTGGGAGCACTTAAGGTTCACTTTGGTACAGCCAATGACTCAGCCGAAGATTATTACTACATTCAAATTGGTAGTACCACAGCATCTTCTCTTGGACTTGGAAATTCTGTTGAAAACTATAATAATCTTACTACTATAACAACCTATGAAAATGCTCGAGACAACAGTTTAAGAGATGTGTACTCAAGCACCTATAATAATACATATAATACTGAATCTCAAGCTATTATAACAGAGCTAACAACGCCTACCACATTTCCAGGTGGATCCGTTTTTCCGGCTATGTCCCCTGTAGATTCCAACACTTTTGCAGCCCAAGAAGCTGAGCGTAAGGCTACAGAAAGTGCTGACATAGACCAACAAATGACGCAAGCAGCTATGGATAAAATTTATGAAGATGCCTACATCACTGCTTATGAAACTGCATATGCCGACAACCTTGCCAATGGCATGTCTCCGGCTGATGCCAGTCTTGCTGCTGACGAGGTAGCTACTGCAGCTGGTGTAGCTGCTAACTTAGACATGAGCCAACAAATAGTTGATGGCGGCGGCGCTGTTACATATCCTATGCCCATAAAAAATAGTTCCGGTGCAGATGCGTATATTGCATTGGCGGGACAAGCTGCTTATGACGAAGCCTACGATTTAGTGTATGCTGGTTTAAAGGCACAAACAGAAGCAAGCATACCCCTTGCACCTCCTCTAACCGCTGCTGATGCCGCTTTATTGCATGATGCAATTCACAATGAAGCCGCAACAATAGCTGAAGTTGCCAGAACTGACATGATGACAGCATATAGAGCCGAATTT
>CAYJDL010000005.1:6758-9737 GCA_964368885.1 uncultured Desulfovibrionaceae bacterium
GCTTATAATGATCCGGCTACTGGTTATAATACCATTTACACACAAGAAATAGCAAATGGTCACCTTCCTGAAGTTGCCGCAATTTTAGCAGAACAACAGGCAAGTGCGCTGGGTTGGGCTGAGATGGAAGCATTTGACCCACAAATTGCACCTGTCGTAGTGGAAAATACAGATCTTAACGCTACTATGCCTGCTGTTACTACAGCTGGTGGAGCGGTTATTAACGCTACTTACGATGCAGTTGCTGCTGCTGCAGGTGATGCTGTAAACTTGGCAGCACACGATGATGCCGCAGTCTATGCAACAACAGGATTTATTGGACCCATTCAAGGTATTGTTGATGCAGCTCAAACTTTTATTACAAACACCAACACAAGAGTAGTAGGTGGAACGGTCGCAACTCAACAATCTGCACAAGAAGCACTTGTAGCAATTAACGAGGCCATTGTTTCCAAGGATAAAATTCGTGCGCATCTTGGAGCAATTCAAAATCGCTTGGGAAGAACCATTGATAATTTAGAAGTGCAAGCGGAAAATATGCAAGCGGCAGAATCCAGAATTTCTGATGTGGACGTAGCCGTTGAAATGACAGAATTTGTGCGAAACCAGATTTTAACTCAATCAGCTGTTGCTATGTTGGCACAAGCTAACTCCTTACCAAAGATGGCTCAACAGTTAATTGGTGGATAATTTAAACAAAAGGATGTGACTTATGACAAATGCAATCAGCAACAATCTTTATAATGCATATGCTACTAATGCATTGGGGCAAGAAAGTACTCCCAATGTTATGAATAAAGTTCAGTCAGCAAATATAAACCAAGCAACACTTGACACTATCTCTCTTACATATGGAATGAATAATTTAGATGCCGAAGCAAAAGAAGCCATTGAAACTGTGCAACAAGATTTAAGTCAAAGCCCATCAGAAGCTCTTGCCGTTCACCAAGGCTTAGATTATAATCGTGTTATGGCCTTACTTGGAGACATATAATCTATTTACCTTGCAATTCAGGTTAAGTTGTAAAAAAAGGCTAGTTACACACATTGTAACTAGCCTTTTTAGAGTAAGATTTTATTGATTTATGTGGCTATTGCCTTTATTCAGTAAGTATATCCTTAAGGTGTATAACTATTCATTGTTTAACGTGACTTTTAAAAACATGGACTGCCACGTCGAGTCGCACAAAATCAATGACTTAACAGAAAGAGCGGTGCAACTCTCCTCGCAGTGACTTACGGCGACACACAAAGTCATTGCGAGAAAAAACGCTCCGAAATCTGCATTAAAAATTGGAGTTATTAGCGTTTTTTCGTGGCAGCGACCCAAAGGGCGGCGAAGCCGTTTGCGTTAGACGAGTCTTCGAGTCTTACGCAAATCGACAGCAACGCATCCATTTTGAAAACTACGTTAAAACAGCAAAACCTTCCCAAATAAAATTAATAAATGCCTAAAATGCATTTTTCAAAATAGTATTTGCTGACTAAAGGCAATAGCCACATTGATTTACATAAAATAGCAATATTTCTTCAGTACGATGATGTTAAGGTAACGCTGATTTAATCCCAAACATACTTCATAATTTTCTACATCTTAACCTTGCGCACTGCCCCACGGGTATCAAGTATTTGTTTTTTAAAATTTTGCAGCCATTGCGGCCCATATAAATGTTGGGCAAGCCATTGGCTTGTATGTAAAACAGAGCGTTTTAACTGTAAATTCTCCAAAATCCTTTCAATACCCACCTTGCAAGATGGGCAAGAAACAATGATTGGACCTGCATAGTTTTGTAAAGCTTGACTTAAGTTTTGGGCTTTACGTTCTCGTAAAATATTAAAAATATGGGGTGAAGTGATAGCTCCCATACCTGATTCAGCACAACATCCTGAGGATATGAAGAAAGATGCACCTGACAAATCTGTCAAAGCTTGAAGAAGTTTTGCCCTACCCTTAGTTTTATGTAGTCCCGGCCATTCCACATGACAAGCTTCATGATAAAGGCGAGGGGCATTGTCAAGATTTGCCAAAGGCGACAAGCTTTCAAGGCTTAATTGAACAACGTCCCTATGCTGTAGTTCAAGATTTTCAGCAATACTTTCAAGACTTTCTATGCAAGTACCGCAAGCAGTCACCAGATATTTAATGTCATAACCTAACTCTTTGCTTTCAGAACATAGCTGAGCCAACATTTTACGCACAGCTTCACGATTACGTCTATAAGGTTTTTCCATGCCAGCAGTTTTTAAGGGATAACCACAACAATTATGCTGTGGAGGTATGATTACACTATGCCCTGCTTTAAGAAGCAATAAAAGTCCGGCAGTTGCGATGCGATCATGAAAAAGAGCACCTCCACATCCCGGAAAATAGAGCACTGGCGCAAGCAATTGCTTTTCACCGCCTTGGGCGGCTATAATATCTGGCGTAAAAATATGTCCCCTATGTAGTTTAAGGGACTCATAAAGATTGGTATAACCCATTTTTGGGCCTTTACCGGAAAAAATCGGGCTTTTAAAACGCTTTACCCAATGTTGCGGAATAAGGCTTAAAGCTTTGTTTTGAGTCTTCTGACCCAAGGAAGCCATTTTCGCCGCCGCCGGAATACGCTTTTGCGGTTGAGTTACAAGCCAATGCAAAATGCGTGTTTTTACAGGATGTCCCCCTACTCCCTTTGACTCCACCATACTACGCAAGGCAATGGCAACTTCTCCGGAAGGAATATTAACAGGACAAACAGAAGCACAACGCCCGCAAGCAGTGCAATGTTCAAAAATATTATTAATATGTTGCAACAATCTTTCGTCTAAGCGTCCTGTACTTGCCTGAGTATAATAAATTGCCTCAAGCAACATTCCAAGCACCATATTTTTATTGCGTGGATGCCACTGCATAGAGCGTTCTGGAAAAGCCATAGGGCAGACATGCTTACATTTGCCACAGCGTGTACAGTTTTGCACAAGACCAAGCAAGTGCATAAG
>CAYJDL010000005.1:9747-15753 GCA_964368885.1 uncultured Desulfovibrionaceae bacterium
ATTAAAAGAAAAGGTAAAAGGACGAACCGGTAATTCCTTATTCACCAATTTCGCCGGATTCAAAATATCTCTTGGGTCAACACGTTCTTTTAATTGCGCAATGGCAGCAATTTTTTCCTCTTGTAAAAACGCAATCTTAGTAATACCAATACCATGCTCACCGGATACAGCTCCACCCATTTGCTGACTTGTTTCCATAACCTTGGCAGCGACTTGTTCAGCCTCTTCTAACATATGGTGATCACTAGAGTTTACCGGAATATTTACATGACAATTACCGTCCCCTGCATGCATATGACTGGCTACTATAATGCGGCTGGCGCACATGTAATCAATTATACTATCAATTTTCTTTGCTAAATGTTCATACTTTACGGTTAAATCCTTCAAAAATAAGGTGGCACGCATAAACATTTCATCATCACTTACTTCTAAGGCCGATACTTTACCTTGAGCAACCTTGGAAATATAAGAAAATTCACGATTAAAATCTTTATCTTCCAAGGGAAAACCGGATAAACGCCCAACTGATTGCATAGCATAACGAAAAGCTGAAGCAGCACATTCTAAATTAAGTTGTTCAAGAAATAAAGCAAAATCCGGAATGCGTTCCATAGGAATGACCACATCCTCATTAATTTTAAATCCAGAAGTGCGCTTGGCAATAGCAGACAATTTATGTCTATCTTCCCAAAAAAGTTCTGCTTCCTTAGCATCTTTTGCTACAAAACAGTCAACATTATCTTGCTTTTGCACAAGCTCCACAATAGCTTCCATGGCCTTTTGCAAAAGAAGTTCTTCATCACCATCAATTTGCACAATTATGACAGAAATGGGATCGCCTTCATACTTTGTAGATTTTCTTTTATACCCAATAGCTTGAACATATTTTACATTAAATTCTTCTAAAGCAGAAATACTGGCATAATCACCTTCTTGACGAATTTGATTACGCAATTTAACAAGTTCACCAATAACCACTGCGGCAGTATGCATGGAACGACCAAAAAATTCCAAGACTATAACCTTAGAAAAGGCTGGTTTTTTATGCAAAATAAAGCAAGCTTCAGTAATAATACCGTCAACACCTTCTTTTTGCATACCTGGCAAGCCCCCAAGAGCTTTATCGGTCACATCCTTACCAAGACCGGGTAAGCGAACTTCATCACCCTGTAATTGTACCACATTTCTCACGCCACCGGAAATATCCTTCACTTCAAAGACAGCGTTTTCATCAGACAAAATTTTATGTCTAGGATGATTGACACGCTCAACGGTAATAATTTCACCTGTAGGCGTAACCATACGCCACCATAGTAAATTATCTAAGGTAGTACCATACTCAAAAGCACAAGGACCACCGGCATTTTCAGAAATATTTCCGCCAATACTTGATGCTAATTTTGATGCAGGATCAATAGAGAAGAATAAATTTTTCGCCGCCGCTGCTTTAATCACTTGATGAGTAAGAGCTCCGGCCTCACATGTAACCGTCAAATTTTTCGTATCAATAGAATCAATGCGAGTTAAGCGAGTTAAAGACACTATAACTGTACGCTTACGAGCCGGAACTGCTCCACCCGTCATGCCTGAACCGCCTCCACGAGGAATTAAAGCAAATTTTTTATCATTGGCAAGGCGCACTAATTCCGCTACTTGCTCTGTTGTACTTGGTTCAACAACGCATAAGGGCAATTCCATACGCAAGTCAGTGGCATCTGTAGCATTTTCAACCAAGGCTCCGGGACGAGTGATAATACACTCTTCGGACATAAAAGTTCTGAAAAGCTCTACTAGTTGACTGCGAAACGCACTTTCTGCCTCATGTGCAGACCAAAACATAGTTATACCTTCACCAATGCTGGTAGCATAGTGATGAGCTAAAGCCAAAGAATGACTTTCAAAATGTTTCTGAACACTTTCATAAACAGTAGCAGCATCAATAAAGGGATTGTAAGCAACAAGGAAAAGCTCTTCGGCTATGGCTATGGCCAAAGCCTTAACCGATTCCGGCCATTCTTCAAAGTCATTGCGGTTAATGCGTAAAATACGATTTACCACATATATGGGCGATATGGAAATATGTGGACCTTTATGTGCCATAAATTTAATCTCTTCAATGTTTAAGAAAGTGCTGGGTTATTTTTTCTGGGTAAAACTTTACCCGCATTTTTCTCAATAAAAATTCTTTAATGTCTATATAAACTGAAAATTTATATATTACCATTTCCTAAAAGGTTTTTCTATAAGACGACTATTTTTATATTGCACCTGATGAGTCACTTCTTCAAGTAACCAAGGCGGTTTGCTAAAATTTTCTTGCTCATGCTTTAATTCAATTTCTGCCAATACCAAGCCGGCATTATCTCCTAAAAAATTATCCACCTCCCAAATATGTTCGCCATATGGGATTTTATAACGAATTTTCTCAATAAAGGGTGGTTTAAATATGGTTTTAAAAAGAATTTCTGCATCATCAGGCGGTATTGGATATTCATATTCACGACTACTAAGCATGGAATTAAAGCTTTTAATCGTTATAAAAGCTTTGCTTTGTTTCTTGTCACTAATTGAAAGCCGAAGGCGTATAATTTTACTGGGGTCTGTACTTAAATAACCTTGAGTAATACGCATACCAGTATTTTTACTATCTTGCCAAGGAAAACCATGTACCAAAAACTTACGTTCTATTTCTAATGCCATATAACAACTCGAAAAACATCAATAACAATTTGACATCTAAGCCTATAATTTAATTATAGACACCTTGAAACATGAAAGATGACATGAAAAGGTATTATACAATTTTAAATATAATACCTTTTCACAATCATTTATTTAGAAATGTTTAATCCCATTCGCGCTTATCCTCAATAGGACGAATTTGAGGTGGCAAGCTACCCGGAGTTAGCACAACCAAGGTAGGACGTAGTTTAATTTTTTCACGAAATGCGTGTAAAAGTTCATCTTTGCGCCTAAACTCACTTGTTTCCACAAAAAGAACCATTTCATCAATGCCGCCAGGATTAGTAACTTCAATTTGCCAACGCTTAATTTCATCAAAATTACTCATAACCTGTTCAACTTGATGCGGATAAACAAACATACCCTTAATACGGGCAGTTGTATCAACACGACCTACTATGGCACCAAGGCGTGGACTAGATCGACCACATGCACAAGGCATACGGTCAATAAAAGATAAATCACCAGTAGCCAAGCGAATTAAAGGATAGGTCTTATTAAAAGCTGTTACCACTATTTCGCCAACTTCGCCATCTTTTAACGGAATACCAGTATCTGGATGACAAATTTCGACATAACAGCGGTTTGCAATATGTAACCCAGTCTTGTGATAACATTCATAGCCAATACAGCCAACATCAGCCGTACCATAACCTTGGCGTAAAAGTAAATCGTACTTTTTCTCAAGCTGGTTACGCATCTTTTCTGAAAGACGTTCCCCTGTAACAAAACCAACTTCCAAAAAAAGATCCTTACGCAAATTAAGTCCTTTCTCTTCAGCCCTTTGAGCTAAGTGCATAAGGTAGCTTGGCGTGCCTACATAACCAGACACACGCAATTTTTGCATAATATCAAGCTGGGTTAAAGCTTCTGACGGCCCTGCTGGAATAACTGCGCAACCTAAATTACGAAGTGGTTCCTCAAACATTAAACCAGCCGGAGAAAGATGATAGTTAAAGGTAACTTGCACAGCATCTCCGGGACGATAACCGGCCGCATAAAAAGCTTCAGTATATCCCCAGTAATCATCAGCTCTATCTTCAGGGTCAAAAATAGGTCCGGGAGATAGAAAAACACGCTTTAAATCGCCAATATCCTTGGTAAGTAATCCTCCAAGCCTAGGTCCCATAGATTGTAAAAAAATTAATTCCTTCTTTTTTAGAATCGGAATATGTTTAATATCGGTAAGCGTTTTAAATTTTTCAACATTAAATTGAGCACGATCAAAGCGTTTTTTCACATCCTCGGAATAACGATAAGCATAGGACAAAAGATCTTTTAGCTGTATAAGGTAAAACTGCTTGCGTTCGCTTTCATCAAGCACTTCCTTACGATTGTAAATACCTTCAGTACGATCTTTACGGGTCATAAGTACTCCCAAAAGAAATTATCAAGTTTTACAGATTGCTTAAAAAAGCACCACATTTAATATCAATCCCAACGACCCTGGAATCGGAACTTTTTAAACTTTCTGTGATTTTTTATTTTCATAACCACTAAGTGTTGAATTAATCACATTGCGCCAAAAAACAAGACGATGCAAGGCTTATTTTTTATAAAAATTTTTTATGTGGCTAAAAAATGATTTCAACCTGATTGTAACACATTAAAATTATTACTTCTTATTAAAACACTTTTATTTATCGTCATTGATATTTTTTTTATAATTATTGTTAAATTAAAATCAGCAACCTTTGAAAAAAATTACTTGACAATAACATCTGAAAAGGCTAGTTACCATCGTTCGATACATTAAGATGGTACTTGAGCAAGTAGCTCAGGGTTATTATATTCAAACAATTTTGGAGGAAAATGTGGCTAACCATAAGTCTGCCATTAAACGTCACAAGCAAAGTCTTGTTCGGGCTGAACGTAATCGTGCTAATCGCACTCGTGTAAAAAATATTATCAAAAAAGTGCGCTCTGCCATTTTAGTTAATGATAAAGAAGCTGCACAAGTTGCTCTTGTTCAAGCTACTTCTGTATTGGATAAGGCTTGCACCAAGGGTGCTATGCACTGGAAAACAGTAGCTCGTAAGATTTCACGTTTAGCATTAGCGGTTAATAAAATCGATAAAGCTGAAGCTTAATTTCTTATTTAAAGAGATTTAAGAGCCTTTTTCTGGTGATGTTTTCATTGGAAAAAGGCTTTTTTTTATGATTAAAAATAGGATTTTCTTTTTCTCATTCCTTAAAACTCTAATAAAAGTTTTTCCCAAGAAAAAATAACAATATATCCGGAAAGTATATTATGTCCGATTTTGTTCATCTTCATTGTCATACTGAATATTCCCTATTAGATGGAGCTATTCGCCTAAAGGATCTTTGTCAAAAGGCGCATGATTTTGGTATGCCGGCAGCGGCAATTACAGATCATGGCAATCTTTTTGGAGCCACACATTTTTATAAGCAATGTAAAAATGTAGGCATTAAGCCCATTATTGGTTGTGAGGTTTATGTTTGCCATGACCATCAGGATAAGACTTCCGAATTTGCAAAAAAACGTTTTCATCTTGTCCTATTAGCACAAAACCTTATAGGTTATCATAATCTTGTGCGACTTGTAACCAAGGGTTATTTGGATGGTTTGTATTATAAACCAAGAGTTGATAAGAAATTGTTAAGACAATATTCTGAAGGAATTGTTGCTTTATCCGCTTGCATAGCAGGGGAAATTCCACGAGCCATTGAACATGGTGATATGGATAAAGCTCTTGAGCTTACAAGAGAGTACTCCAGTATTTATCCTGACCGTTTTTATTTGGAGTTGCAAGAAAATGGCTTGAAAGAGCAAGTAGTTGCCAATAATGGGCTAATGGAAATTGCTGAAAAGACTAAAATTCCCTTGGTCGCTACCAATGATTGCCATTATTTAAACGCTGACGATGTTAATGCCCATGCTTTGCTTTTATGCATTCAGACTCAAACCAATGTTCTTGATCCAAAGCGCATGCAATTTGGAACCACAGAGTTATTTTATAAGTCGCCACAACAAATGTACCAAGAGTTTAAGCATGTTCCTGAAGCTTTAGCCAATACTGTGCGCATTGCTGAACAATGTGACATTCAAATGACCTTTGATAAGCATTTTTTCCCTGTTTATGAAGTGCCAAAAGACATGACTCCGGCTACGGAATTTCGCCGCCTTTCAGAAGAGGGATTGCAAAAACGCATTGAACAGCATCCCGACAAAGACAGCTTAGATATTAAATTATATAAGGATAGGCTTGAGCTTGAACTGCAAGTAATTTTAGAAATGGG
>CAYJDL010000005.1:15790-22374 GCA_964368885.1 uncultured Desulfovibrionaceae bacterium
ATTACGCATTACAAATCTTGACCCTATTCCTTATAATTTACTTTTTGAACGTTTTTTAAATAATGAGCGTGTTTCCTTACCTGATATTGACGTTGACTTTTGCGAACGTCACCGTGGTAAAGTTATTAGCTATATGGTTGATAAGTATGGTGAAGATTCAGTCGCCCAAATTACAACCTTTGGTAAGATGAAGGCTAAGGCCGTAGTTAAGGATGTAGGTAGAGCTTTAGCCATACCCTATGCAGAAACGGATCGCATTGCTAAGTTAATTCCCACAGATCCCAAAATGACTGTGCAAAAGGCCATTGACAGTGAACCGGAATTAAAAAATATTTATAATTCTGATCAAAATATCAAAAACTTACTTGATACGTCCATGCGTCTTGAAGGTTTATCTCGTCATGCTTCTACTCATGCCGCCGGTCTTGTGGTTTCCGATAAACCCATGAGCGAATATTTACCCTTATATAAAGGTAAAAAAGGCGAACTTGTAACACAATTTGACATGAAAATGGTGGAAAGTGTCGGTTTGGTAAAATTTGACTTCTTGGGCTTGCGTACTATGACTTTAATCCAAGACACTCTTGATGCCATTACTCACCAAGGCAAGGAAGCACCTAATTTAGACACTTTAGCTTTAAATGATTCTGCTACTTATGAACTTTACGCTCGTGGAGATACAGATGGTATTTTCCAAGTGGAAAGCTCTGGAATGCGTCAATATTTACGCCAACTTAAACCTAACTGCTTTGAAGATATTATTGCCATGCTTGCTCTATACCGTCCAGGTCCTTTAGGTTCTGGCATGGTAGATGAATTTATTAAGCGTAAACATGGAGAAGTGGAAGTAGTTTATCCGCATCCATCCTTAAATCATTGCTTACAAGATACTTACGGTGTTATTGTTTATCAAGAACAAGTAATGCAAATCGCTCAAATTATTGCTAAATACACACTTGGCGGAGCTGACTTATTACGCAGAGCTATGGGTAAGAAAAATCCTGAAGCTATGGCAAAAGAGCGGTCTACCTTTGTTAACGGTGCTCTTGCCAATAATGTTGATAAGACAAAAGCTAATGAAATATTTGACTTAATGGAAAAGTTTGCTGAATATGGTTTTAATAAATCTCATTCAGCCGCTTATGCTTTAATTTCCTATCATACCGCTTACTTAAAGGTACATTTTAAAGTTGAATTTATGGCAGCCCTTATGACAAGCGAAATGGGCAACCAAGACAAACTTTTAAAATACGTTGCCGCCTGTAAGGATATGGATATTGACGTTTTACAGCCATCAGTAAATGATTCTTTGCGGGAATTTTCGGCTAAGGATAGTAATGTAGTTTTTGGTCTTGGAGGTATTAAAAATGTAGGCGATGAAGCCATCAACGAAATTATTGAAGCTCGCCGCAGTGATGGACCTTACGAATCCCTACTTGATTTGGCGTGTCGTGTATCTTTGCGCAAAGTTACCAAGCGTGTTTTTGAATCTCTTATTAAAGGTGGCGCTTGCGATTGTTTTGAAGTAAGCAGAGCCAGCATGCTTGCAGTTTTGGATAATTTAGTTACCAGAGCACAACGTAAAGCGAAGGAAAAAGATTCAAACCAAATGTCACTTTTAGCACTAAGCCCACAAATTGAAGTAAAACAAAAAGGAATTGGCTTTGATTGCCCAGAAGCAGGCATAACAGAAATGGAACAAAGCGAAAAATTGCGCTGCGAAAAGGAAGCTTTAGGCTTTTTTCTAACATCGCATCCTTTAATGCCTTTTACTAAGGAAATTCAACGTTTACGTTTAACAAGACTTGAGGAATTGCGTGATTCATCCTATGGCGGCGAAGTTAAGTGCGCCGTTCTTGTAACTTCCATTAAAGAAATTACTACAAAAAAAGGGGAACGCATGGCATTTGCTACCGTTGAAGATTTGACAGCCAGTGGCGAATTGACCATTTTTCCAAGAACTTACGCAGAATATCGTGATTTACTACAATCAGACCAACCTATCCTCATAGAAGCAAAAATCGATGCTCGTGATGATGTTGGTTTTGATGATGATGACGACAGTGAAGATCTTGCTCCAAGAGAAATCAAAATGCTTGCTGAAAAAATTATGCCTCTTAATACTGCTTGCGCTGAAAATGATACGCCTATTTGTATTGCCATTCCCAAGCATAAATTAGATACAAAAAATTTACTTGTTTTGCGTAATATTTTAGAAAAATTTCCGGGTAATGTTGCAACTCAAGCCTTTGTTGTTCTTGATGGGTATCAATGCATTATGAACCTTGGACATCAATTTACAGTTCAACCCGGTGTAGAACTTGATACGGCTTTAAATACTTGGTCAGAAACTTAGAGCTTATCCGTAAATAACGTTCCGCGGGCAATTACTGCGTCAAAGCACATTTTTTCTCAGGTCGAGTACCAAAATACGTACACTCCCTTCGCAAAAATGCACTTTTCCTTGTACTTGTCTCACGTTATATTTATTTACGGACAAGCTTTTAAGGAAGCACTGATTTATTCTTTTTTCTAAAAAAATTTTTTACAACCATAAGGGAAAATGATGATTAAATTTTTAAGCACAGTCGATAAATTACAATGCATTGAACTATTTGAGGAATTTTATAACACTAATGCTGTTAGCCATAAAATCCCGAAACAATATATAGAAAATACTATTGCCTCAGCTCTTGGAAATAGTCAGCTTAACAAAATAATATTGTGCATGTCTCAAGATAAGTATGCAGGATTTTGTCATATTTGCTTTACTTATTCATGCGAAGTTGGCGGAACTGTTCTCATGATTGAAGAAATATATATTAGGGATGAATTTAAAGGGCAAGGATTTGGCACAGCTATTTTTAACTTTATACGTAATGAATATGACGAAAAAGTAAAACGATATAGACTTGAAGTTGTAGAAAATAATGCAGCAGCAATAAAATTATATGAACGATTAGGCTTTACGACCCTAGATTATAAGCAAATGATATTAGATATTTAAAGGTAATATCATTAAATTTTTCTAAAAATAATTATTTAGCATTTCCTTACTTTAATTGACTTATTAATAATTAATGATTATCTGACATTAAGATAATTTTTTAGTTTTTTTTCAAGGAATCACAATGAATTGGTTAAGACATTCAGCCATAAGTCTGAAAATCAAACTGCCCCTATCTATCGTCGTGATAGTAGTAATCACCTTCGCTATTTCTACAATTTTTACTTTTTATAATTTTACTTCCGTTGTTACCACAGTAAAAGAAAGTCACATAGAGGGAATTGCAAAAAACATTGGGGAAAACATCTCTACGCAAATCAATCAAGCCGGACGTGACATGGTCATGATCGCATCGCTTCCTAATGTGCTTCAATCAATACAATTTCCACCAGCCAACCAAGAAGCTTCAAAAAGAAGCACTATTCGCAATAGCCTAAACGTTCTTTTTGATAGAGTATTGCTTGCTTATGGTTATTATAATGCCTTTTATTTGGTTAATGATCTAGGTGAATTTATTTTGGGCACAAAACCAACTGCAAAAGATTTGACTAAGGGTGAAGATAGTGTTCACTTCAAAGAAGCCATGCGTAAAAGCGGCTTTCATATAGGTCCTACTTTGTACAACAACAATATTAAAACCGTTCTTGTGCCCATGTTTCTTGAAGTTGTTTACAATGGTTTTGGTGGGGCATTGGTCAGCTCTTTACAAATTACAAAAATAGTTAGCTCAGCTTTACAAAGTGTCTCGCACCAAGATGTTTTCATACATGTTTTTGCTTTAAACGACAAATCAGTAATAAATATTTACAGCGAAGGAAAAATAGAGCTTGATGCTTTGTCATTAATGAAAAAACTTAAAAGTTCTTCATCAGGGATAATGCATGTGAATCAGCATGAAGAAGAAGTAATTTTGGGCTATTATCATGTCCCGCAAACCGATATTTATGTTGTTGCCCTAGGTGATTCTTCTTTCATGTCTGCACCAAGCACCAGCTTGCGCAATATTACTCTCATAACCAACAGTTTAGCAGTTTTAATTGTAATGCTATTTTTAATGTATATCACCATCCCACTTATGCGAGAAATAGCCAACTTAAGTGATTATGCAAACACTGTAACTCTTGGAAATAATACCACACACATAATAACCAAACGTAAAGACGAACTTGGAAAGCTTGCAGTAAGTTTGGAAACAATGGTCACCAAACTCAAAGACATGGTCGAACGTTCAGAAGCTGCAACCAAGGCAAAAAGTGAATTTTTAGCCTGCATGAGTCATGAAATACGCACGCCCATGAATGGCATACTTGGCATGACTCATCTTGCCTTATTGGCAAATCCCGAAGATAAACAAAAAGATTTTCTGCAGCGCATAGTTATATCAGCAAAAACATTGCTCGGCGTTCAAAAATAGAAGCTGAAAAGCTGGACATTAACAATACCACATTTCGCATTTCCGGCATATTGGCGTCCATACGTGATATGCTACAAGAAAGATGTGATGCCAAGGGCTTAAAGCTTAATTTAAATGTGGATGAAAATGTGCCGGATATTATTTACAGTGATCCTCTTCGTTTTTCTCAAATTTGCATTAATTTATGCTCAAATGCCATTAAATTTACTGCATCCGGTGAAGTTGACTTAAACATTCACCTCTTAGAAAAACAGGATAATATCCTTACTTTTCGTGTTGACGTAAAAGACACAGGTATTGGCATAGCACAAAAAGATCAAGACAAAATATTTGATTCTTTTGCCCAAGCTGATGGCAACACCACCCGCACCTATGGCGGCACAGGTCTTGGGCTTTCCATTAGCAAAAGTCTTGTTTTGCTTCTTGGAGGAAAAATATGGCTTAAAAGCGTTCCTCAAGAAGGCAGTACTTTTTCCTTCACCTTTAAAGCCAAAGAAGGTTTGGTGGATAACTTAGAAGAAGATAAATCATCTCCCGACACCATGCAAAAGCTTCCTAAATTAAGGATTTTGCTTGTAGAAGATAATGAAATTAATCAAGAAATAGCTTTAGAAATGCTCAAACACATGGGCGTACAAGTAACAGTTGCCAATAATGGCGCAGAAGGCTTAAAAATGTTTGAAAAAGAAACATTTGACCTAATCCTAATGGACATCCAAATGCCTGTTATGGATGGATTAACGGCAACAAGAAAGATTCGCCAAAGTTCATCACCCTTAGCTCAAAGCATTCCTATTATTGCCATGACAGCTCATGCAATGTCCGGCGATAAAGAGAAAAGCCTAGGAGCCGGTATGAATGACCACATAACTAAGCCAATAAACTTTAATGAGTTACAGCAAATTTTGCATACTTGGGGAATGCCGGCACAAAACAATCACCTTTAACAGGCTGTTAATAGATTGTTGTTGAAGAAAACAAACTGCTAGCATTTATTTATATAACTATTGGAGTTATTATGTTTTTTCATAAAAATTTGACATGTCTCTTATGCCTTTTACTTGTGTTGGTTACAAGCCAATCTTATGCAGATACCAGCAAAAACGAATTCAAGAAAAAACCAAACATCGGCGTGTTTATTTTTAAGTTAGATGATGTTTATATTAATTCTGTGGCAAAATTTATAAAAGAATCTTTAGATAACAAAGTAAAGTTAACTATTTTTGATGCGAACAATAACCAAACGACACAAAGCAATCAACTGGCGGATTATCTTGAAAAAAATGTTGATGCTGTGGCTATTAATTTAGTGGACGTAAAAGCAGGGCAAAGCATTATTAATATGGTACGCAAAAAAAATATTCCTGTGGTATTTTTTAATAAAGAACCTAGCTTAAGATTCTTGCGAACTTACAAAAAGGCTCGATATGTTGGAACCAAAGCATCAGAAGCCGGAATTATGCAAGGTGAAATTATTGCCAGTTTGTGGAAAAATAACCCACAATTCGATCGCAATAAGGACGGAATAAATCATTTTATTATGATTCAAGGCGGGCTGGATAACCCCGAGGCTTTATTACGCAGTCGAGTAAGCGTGCAAAGGGCGCGTGCGCTTGGGGTAAAAATGCAACAAATTGGTGACACACTTATTTGCAATTGGGATGCTCACTGCGCCTACAATGCCACCAAATTAGCCCTTACCATTAACGGAACAGAATTGGATTTTGTTATTTCAAACAATGATGACATGGCCATTGGTGCTATTAAAGCTCTTCAAGAGTCAGGTTTTAACACCAAAGGAAATACATTTATCCCTGTGGTGGGTGTGGATGCCATTGAAAAAGCTAAGCAGCGTATTGCTGAAGGGACTATGCACGGAACTGTTTTGCAAGATGCCAAATCTATGGGGGAAGCCGTAGCGACCATGCTTGTGAATGCAATAGATAAAACACCATTCCTGAACAATTTACCTTTCAGCTATGACGAAAGTGGTCTTTGCATTCGCATTCCCTACAAAGCATTTCAAAAATAAAAGTTTTTTAAAGAGGTTTGGGGAAAGCTTTTTTCAAAAAGAGTTTTCCCCAAGAAAAAAAGAATAAGTCAACCTAACTAACGCTTACTTAGAACTTTTTAGCAGCGGTTGCCGCTTGTTTTATACGCTTT
>CAYJDL010000005.1:22384-23017 GCA_964368885.1 uncultured Desulfovibrionaceae bacterium
ATACAGAGGGCATCTTGTCCCATAAGCCCTTGAGGAACAAAGTCGCCTAACCCTTCAGGGTCTTGAACCATATCAGCGTAAAAACAGACAGAAAGCCAGCGTTCTTCATCGTCATCATCAACTACATCTATTAATACAAAAAGAGGTCTATCTTTTTGGTCAGCATGTTTTGCTCGTAAAGAATAGCTGATGCCCGGACGTTCTTTAAATTCCAAAAGCATTTTTTGTTTTTTAAAGCCGGTATAAAAAGTTTCAAAGGCTTTTTTTGCATTAAAAGGATCTATCGTCCAAGTTTTTAGCCAAGCCTCAACCTGACTACATGTTTCCTTATTGTCCATATTTGATTTTCCTTTAATAATGATAAGAGTTTTGTAATGACATAATGAATTATACATATTTGTTTTGAAGAATTTTCTTCAAAGCAATGTTTTCTGTTTTTAATTCAAAATTTTCCTTAGTCACACTTAAGATTTCTTTTTGTAAATCTAAAATCTCTAGAGTTGCTTTATCTTGATTTTTTGTAAGTTTGGTTATTTGTTTTATTAATTCAGAATTTTTTCTTTTAAGTTCGACTTCATTGTCTGACATAATCTTTTTAATAACCAGCTTATACTCTTCACTTGTTTTATAGTC
>CAYJDL010000005.1:23027-27221 GCA_964368885.1 uncultured Desulfovibrionaceae bacterium
TAACAACTTCTGAATCTTTAACAGGATGCATTATAAAAGCATGCTCAATAAAGTCTTCATAACGCATTTTATCAATATCATGTATATTATCAAAAATTTTCTTACGCTCAGTAGGTTTTTTTGTCGCCCATAAAATTGTTTGAGGATTACCATTATCTATTTGAGTACAATAAGAAAATTGTGGATATAAATCATGAATGGCAAAAATTACTTTATAAACATCACCATGCCATGCGCCATCCTTGGTCATACCAGCAAAGGCTTTCCAAGCACCGCTTTTATCAAGCGAACTTAAAGCTGAAAAACAATGACTTGGTACTGTATCATCAATTATCCAAATAGTTTTTTCATGACTATAGGCTAGTGAATTTTCAAAATCTCGCAAAGTTTGTTCATAAGTATGCAAACCATCAATAAATATGACATCAAATTTAAAGTCACCATTATGATATTTGCTTGTTAAGTTTTGTTTTCGCACAGGAAATTTTTCAAAAAATTCATCGGAAGTTTCTGGATATAAAGATACGTCGTCAGTAATATGCTGTTTATAATCAAAAAGGAAAGCAGGGTCCACACCAACCTTATACGGTACATCAAGATGTAAAAAGGTATTGCCCTTACTAATACCAATTTCAAGATACGTGCTGGCATAAAAAGTATCAATATAGGATTGAATGCGCTCACATGTCGGCATATATTGCTTTTGAACGGTAAGCAATCTTTCCTGCTTTTCTACATTTAATCTGATTTTTTTAATGCGATAATTTTCTAATTCGAGTTTACGTTGTTTACAATATGGCTCTACTGCAACAGCTTTGCGTGCGCAATCAATGGCTTTATCAAGTTCACCCTTTTCATCATAAATAGCCGCAAAGTGAGCATGAGGTTCACTCCAAAATGGATTTAGGTGCATGGCCTCTAGCATTACCTCTTGTGCGGCATCATAGTCCTTATTTTGTCGTAGATAAGTAGCTAAAAAGCTTTTACAAACAAAATTACGAGGCTCTAGTTCAACAGCCTTTTGGGCATATTCGATAGCTTGTGCAAACTGCCCCTTTGCGGCACATACCTTAGCTTGCATAGAGATGCACTCTGCATGGCGAGGATTTTTATGTAAAGCCTTAACCCAAAGTTCAACTGCCGCTCTTTGTTCATTGTTTTGGCGCAAATATTCAGAAAGTTGCTCTTTTGCTAAAACATTATTAGGATCAATATCAACGGCCTTTTCCATGCAAGCAATAGCTTTTTCTATTTTCCCTTGAGTATGATGTGCAGCTGCAAGTTGAATATAGCCTTCACCCCATTTAGGATGGGTTCTTAAAGTTTGAGTTAGAAGTTTTATACTTTCAGCACATTGCTTATTTTTAATAAAATAACCTGCAAGTTCTGCTTTGCGTTTTAAGTTATTAGGTTCAATCTCAATGGCTTTTTTTGCATATTCAATAGCTGTCTTAAAATTTTTCTGAATGCTATAAATAAAGGCAATTTGTGCTAAGGGTTTACTCCATTTTTCATTCTTATTCATAAGCTGTTCTTGCACTTTTAAAGCACTAGAAAAATCTCCGGCAACAAGAAAATGGCTAGTTAAAGCTTTATACACCCTTAAATTTTTAGGTTTATTTTCACTTTCATACTGCAATTTACGAATTAAATATTTATGCTTTTCAAAGGGCATAGTCATAGCTAAGTTATTTTGAAGATGATACTGTTGAACGACTTTAAAATAATCTATGAACATAAAATCTTCTAACAAATTATTGTCATGTAAATACTTAAAAATTTTGTAAGCTTTTGAATATTGTCTTTTTAAATAACAAAAATGCGCAAGGAAAAAAAGCTTTTTAGCCCTATCTATGGGCTTTGGTTTTTCATAATACTTTTGTGGGATTGTAATTTGCTTTGCTACAAGTTTTTCCGGTTTTGAAAAACTTTCATGGAAAAGATTTAAGTTTTCCGTAAAATTATTGGTCTTATCCACAATATTTTCTATTGATTGCACATCTAGAGTAAAAATAGCATTGGCTTCATCTATTCCGTCAGTATAAAGACTTACTTTTGGCAAGTTTAGTAAATAGTAGTCATCAGACTTTAAATTAGCTATAATATTAAAGGTATCCTTATGTTCTCGAGGAATAATAATAAAGCGAGTTTGCAAGTTTTTTGCAAGCAACATTGTATGTTGAGCGGATCCTCCAACCATAAAGCATACTTTTGCTGTGGAAATAGTCTTAAGCTGAGCGCAAACAGATAAATTTTCAGGGTAAACAATGCGCCAACCACGTTTTTTAAGCATAGCTTCAATTTCATCCTCATTGGCACAGCTGCGCACTTTTGCACGAGAAAGATAAACGTAGTTATCTTCAACGGGACTACCTTCATAGTATCCCAAAAATTTAGCATGTTGAGGATGAATATGAGTATTTATGCCTGATCCGGATTCTGGAAAGTGTACTTTAGCAAATTGAGTAGGTTCGGTAAGAAAAATATGCTGATTTTTTATGCCTAGCGCCTTAAATATATCATCTTGCCAAGATTTAAATTGCACTGGCGTAAAGGAAAAACCATTAGTACCCGACCAAACAATGGGTAAATTATTTTCTTTTGCATACCATAAGCGTTGCAAATCTTCTAAAAGAAAATGCCCCCAGTGCATAAAAAAAATACCACCATAAATAACTTCTTGTTCTGAGTAATGCCAAGGTTTAATATAGGGTAGTTGAAAATATTCAATATCATTATTGCACATACGCTGTACTTGCGGTAATGGCTTTTTATCGGCAAAAGCCCCTAAAGCATAATAACCTTCAAGACCGGTAATATCACCTACCATAGGTAAAACTGTTACATTTTCTATAATATCACACTTTAGTGAAGGAATCTTTGTAGGATCTATATTATCATGATTAAACATAATTACTCCGCATTGCAAATTATTGTAGCACAAAGTATAGTACGACTACTTTAAGCCTTATTAAATTATTACTAATTTTATACTAAAAGATTTTCAATATAATCAGCATCAATTACCTTTGGGATATTACTGACTTTATAATAGATATTCTGAATATTAACTTCATTTTCTCGTAAAGACAAAAGCATATATGCATAAAGATGATAAGCTAATTTATTTTGATTGCGAATAGTGCTACCATTTCTTAAATTTTCAAGATACCGTTCTAACCTAGATTTATGCGTTTGGATTTGCTCTGAAAAAGGAATATGCGGCTTAAAATCTTTGGACATAAAACGAGTTAATGCTAACTTTTGCACCTCTATATGCTCTTGCAAAGTACGCCTAATATTTTGTGATGCTAAATTATTATCATACTCCAAATATAAACCAAGCTCTTCGTTAAGATGCAACATAGGATAACGTTCAGAAATACGAAGCCACATATCATAATCCCCAACTACAGTATAGCTTGGATTAAAAAGACCAACTTCCTCATGCACTTTGCGACGCCACACCGGTTGTGAACCCATTTCACACCACCTTAAAAGATTAAGGTGGTCATAAGGTAGCCAACGCATACGTCCAATCACAGGCGCATCATCAAATAAAGCATTTTTTTCATTAGTTACACGAGAATTAGCATAAGCTAAAGCTATATGTTCATTTTCATCAAGAGCCATAGTTAATTTTTCAAAAGCATAGCTTGCATGACGGTCGTCAGCATTGGCGTTGGTTATATATTGACCTTGAGCTTTAGCAAGAGCTCTATTCCACGCTGCGTATAAAGTTTCTCGTTCTGCTGTGCGTTCATATTTTATATTAGGAAATTTCTCCATAAATTCACAGACAATGGTCTTTTCATTTTCAGGCGAATTAGAATCAATTATAATAACTTCAGTTTGAGGAAAAATACTTTGGGCTACTAAATCCTCCAAGCAGCCACGCAAAAATTCTTCAGCCTTGTAAACAGAAACAATGGCCGTGATTTTATATATCGGCGGAGCTGTATTAACGGAAAAATCCATATTACTTACCTTACAATGGCTTTATATATTTTAATTTAAACAAAAGATGATTAATTTTTTTGAAAGATTATTTTCACCTAAAGTCAAAGAAAAGTAAATTAAAAGAAATAATTAATTAGATAGTGTCGTCAAATTGCGAATTTTTGTGATTTGTCTTTGAGATTTATCTAAGGAAGATGAACGAGTTTTGAGGGAGTGTATACAGACATACATGAC
>CAYJDL010000006.1:0-9064 GCA_964368885.1 uncultured Desulfovibrionaceae bacterium
CTGAAAATCCTATACGAATGCATATAGCTTGTACCGTCTGTTTACAAATGGGTAACACATCTTGCATGGAAAAATTGCAAGAGATTTTTTGGAAACTTGAAAGAGATAGCCAACGTCTTGCTGCTCAATATCTTTGTTCACATAGCAAGGAAGATAATGCGTCCTTTATGCTTCAAGTAGTTGAAGCAACAAATGATGAAGATATTATAAAAAGTGCTATTTCTTGTCTTGGATCCTTAAAATATGAAAATGCTCAAGATCTTATTTTTTCCTATCTTGATCACCCTTACACTGATGTAAAAGAAGTCGCTCTAGAAGCTTGTATCTTGCTTCGCACTAAAGCCCTTGGTGATCGCTTTACACAGTGGCTCACAGGTGGTGATGAAGAACAACGCATGATGGCAATATATGCTCTTGGAGCTTTTGGTTTACAAGAAAATTATTCTTACATTATACAAGGCTTAAAAGATGAAAGTGCTAGTGTACGTCAACTAGCTGTCGAAGCCTTAGTTCAGCCAAACAATAATATTTTATATGAACATCTAGAAATTTTGTTTGCTATGCTTGAAGATAAATCTTCAGAGGTGCGTACATCTGCCATTGATGTGCTTGGGGCTTCTAAAAATTTAGCGGCAGTACCTTATCTAATTTCTTCTCTTGACGATAGTAATGAGTGGGTGTGTATTCGTGCTGTTGAAGCTCTTACTGAAATATTGCCCACTGAGGATATTGTGGCAACTTTATCACCACATATAGAATATAGTATGCCTATGCTTACACTCAAAATAATAGAAGCTTTGGCAATGGTTGGCGGAGAGGAAGCATTCCAAGCCCTTCTTGGTATGATACAAACCGACATTGTTGAAATTCAACAGGCCGCATCTGAAGCTATCGCAAAAATAAAGGCAGGCTAATATGTCATCATTATTTAAGCGTTCGACTTCACCTTTTAAACAAGAGTTGAAGATTTCCGATGATGAATTTATCCAACTTCGTGATTTTATTTATCAACAATGTGGTATTTTTATTGCTGAAAATCGCAAGTACCTTGTGGAGAATCGTTTAAGCAACCGTATTAAGGAGTTAAAGCTAAAGTCCTATTTGGAATATTATAATTTTTTACGTTTTGATCCTAATAAAAAGAAAGAACTTAATAGGCTTTTTGAAGTTGTTACCACTAATGAAACTAGCTTTTACCGTAATCCCCCCCAGCTAAAAGTCTTTCAAGAAAAGGTTATGAAAAAAACCATTGAAGATTGCAGAAAAGCTGGTAGAAAAAAGGTGCGTATTTGGTCTGCCGGATGTTCAACCGGCGAAGAACCTTATACAATTGCTATGATTTTACATGAAATTTTAAAATCAGAAATATCTTCATGGGATATAAAAATTACAGCCAATGATCTTTCAGAGGCTGTGCTTGCAGCGGCACGTCAGGGAAAGTATTCAGAATATAGTTTAAGAACTACTCCAAAAGATATTGTGGCTAAGTATTTTACGTTAAGGGACGGAGTTTATTTAATAAATCCTAATGTGAAGCGTCTTGTCAGTTTTGGTCAAATTAATTTAAATGATAAATTACAACTGTCAAGAGTTGAAAAATCTCATGCAGTTTTTTGCCGTAATGTTATAATTTACTTTGATAATGATATGAAAAAACGTGTTATTAATGCCTTTTATGATAATCTTATTCCGGGGGGAAGTTTACATATTGGTCACTCGGAATCATTACACAATATTAGCCGTGCTTTTACGCCTGAACACTATACAGGGATTATTGTATACAGAAAACAAGCTTAAGCAGGGCATGACCTGAGGAGCATACTTTCTTATTGCATAATGAGTAAAGATAGAAAAACAAGTATGCTAAGTGTGAGACATGTGACAATTGCATTAACACATGCCAAAATTTTGGCTATTGCTAATCAAAAAGGTGGAGTTGGTAAAACAACTACTACCCTTACGCTTGGTACTGCCCTAGCTAAACAAGGGAAAAATGTACTAATTCTTGATTTGGATCCACACGCATGTGCATCACTTCATATGAAACTATATCCGGAAGAACAGGATGTTACACTACACGACCTTTTACTTGCTGACGCAAGTCATTGGGCAAAAATTTGGCAAAAACTAGCGCAAAATGTAGGTGAACATAATATTCATTTTGCTGCTGGAAGTATTAGGCTTTCCGAACTTGAGCTTGATTTGCAAGAGCGCAAAGGCAAAGGAATGGTATTGAGTAAGGCATTAGTACCTGTGCTTAATAGTTACGACTTTGTATTGCTTGACTGTCCTCCGCATGTTGGTATTTTGCTTGTCAATGCTTTAGTTGCATCAGATTTATTAATAATCCCCATCCAAACAGATTTTTTGGCATTGCATGGACTTAAATTGCTTTTTGATACATTGCGCACTTTGAATAAAATTTTACCAATCCCCATTCGTTATAAGGCCTTACCTACTATGTATGATAAAAGGGCCAGAGCGTGTACTAAGGTACTTGAGCTTATGCGTAATAAAATGGGAGAGGCAATGTTTGAAACAGTTATTGGAGTTGATACACGTTTTCGTGAAGCAAGTGCATTAGGTACAACTATTTATCAAATTGCGCCAGATTCACGTGGAGCAATAGAATACAATGCCTTAAGTGAAGAAGTATTAAAATTATGGTAAGAACACCTGAACAGTATTTTCAAGATCAAGATTTTCATTTACCAAGCACTAGTTCAGAAAATGAACTTGATTTTGGGCAAAATTTAAATCAATCCCTAACAGCTGCAGAGCAGGCTTTTTTGCACAAATATGTCGGCGTTGAAGGTGCAAATTCAATGGGTATGAGTTTGCAACTTTCTCAGCAAGATTTGCATGAACTTATTCCTGACACCCCGCCGATGGAGGAAGAATTAAAGCACCTTTCCCAAGTGCAACTTATTTTTTTTCAAGTGCAAAAAGTGACTTATTCTATTCCAATCGAAGCCGTCCAAGAGGTTATTCGTTATACTCAGCCAATGCAGCTACCATTAAGTCCAGATTATCTAGCCGGAGTTATAAATTTAAGAGGACGCCTTACTCCTCTTTTGTATATGGATAAAATTTTTGGAGAACGAGGTAGTAATAAAGAAAGCTCACACTCTGACAATTTGATTATTGTATGCCAATGTAAAGGCATTCAATTTGGCATGATTATTGAACGTATAGAAAGTATGTATGTTATCCCTCAAAAAGATATTTCCTGGAATGTTGAGGTGGAAATTGGTGCCAGTGTTGAGAGTATATGTGGTATTTTAGAGCATAATAAAAAGATATTGGGCATTGTTTCCATAGATAAAATAGTTAATCACGTCTTGAAAACAAGAGGTAAGTCATGAGTAAACACATAATGGTCGTTGATGATTCAAAAACCATACGCAATCTTCTTGCTTTTGTAATGAAAGCAGAAGGTTTTAAGGTTACCACTGCAGAAGACGGTCTTGATGGTCTTGAGCAGTTATATAATGGTGCTGATGTTGATTTAATCATTTCAGATATAAATATGCCACGCATGGATGGCTTTACTTTTATTAAGACATTACGAGAGCAAGAAGCATACAAAGATACTCCAATTATTGTACTTTCTACCGAAGGGCAGGAAAAAGATATTCAGCAAGGAATGAGGTTTGGTGCTAATCTTTACATGGTAAAGCCAGCACAACCAGAAAAAATGGTTCGTAACATAAAGATGTTGCTAGGATAGCCGATAGAACATAATGTGTACATTGGGTACAGTTTTATCATTATAATTTTTGCAGCAAGGGTGTGCTATGAGTCAAGATTTTATGGATGCCGAGATATTTGCGGATTTTATCATAGAAGCTCGCGAACATCTTGAGACAATTGAACCAAATTTGCTGGAGCTGGAAAAATGCCCTGACAATCTTGATTTGATTAATGAGATTTTCCGCCCCATGCACTCGCTTAAAGGTGCTTCTGGTTTTCTTGGATTAAATCGCATTAACCAATTGGCACATAGATGCGAGAATATTCTAGATGATATTAGGCATGCAAAGATGACTATGACCTCTAGTGTCATGGATATTATTCTTGCCTCTACAGATGCATTGCGTCAAATGCTTGACGTCTTAGAGAGCAGTAGTACCGATGAAGGCGTGCCTATTGAAGACCTTATTCACGAAATTGATAAACTTATGGAAAGCAAAGGAGCTAGTAGTGTAAGCATTCCAGAAGTTGAAGAAACGGTTGAGGTTCAGCATGCTAGCGTTGTTGAGCAAAGCTCAGAGAATGTTGCGCAAGAAAGTAGTGTTAGTGCTTCAGTTGCTGAGACTTCACAAGACAGTCAAGCAGAAGCAAAACCTGATGGCTCTAGTAATGGTGCTGTTAGAATGAAAAAAATTGATAAAAGCCCTAAAGAATGGATTGCTGCCTTCCCCTTATTGCCTGAATATAAGCTAACAGCTTTTGGAGAAGGTCATTTAAAGGATTTTATTGATGAATCTCAAGATATTGTAGCTAATCTTAATGATGGATTGTTATCACTTGAAGGCGAAGGAACAGGTCAAGAAGATCTTATTAACGATCTTTTCCGCTTCTTTCACAACCTTAAAGGTAATAGTGGCATTATTGGTTATGAACAAATTAACTTGCTTACTCATGAAGCAGAAACTGTGCTGAATAATATGCGGCGAGGAGAAACTAAGCCAAGCCACGAATTAATGGACTTACTTCTTTTTGTAGTTGATATTATTGAAATTTTGATTTTAGCCATTGATGCTGCAAAAGGTACGGCACGTCCTCCTGAAACACAAGAAGTTTTACTTCAACTTAAGCAAGCATTGGCCGGTGGACCAATTATGCTTCCTCCGAGCATGTATGAAGCTGTAGTTGATAGTGATGATTCAAGTTCAAAGAGCGATCAGGCTGTAGAAGAGCAGTCTTCAAGCGACGTTAAGCCGCCTACAGTAGTCGCCATGGGGGCTGATGATGACGATGATATGGAAATATTCCGTCTCACCGTAGCTCAACAGTTGGAAATTATTCGTGCAGGAATGGAAACATTAGAAAACGACAGTAGCCATATGCCTTCAAAGGATGCTATCTATCGTTGTTTAATTGCTATCAAAAATGCTTCATCATTTTTAGATTTACAGGACATTAAGCTTTACTGTGAGCGCACAGCAGGGATTGTTGACTCTGCTCGTTCTTCAGATATGGATTTTTCGCTTTTACTTGATATGCTATCTCAAGAGATTGATATTATACGCGAAATGATTGTAAAAGAGCTTAATGGAGCTAATCTTGAACTTGGCGATGGTAAAGCCCAAGATGTTTCAACTGAGGCGGCAGATGCTAAAGCTGATAGTCAAACTCAAGATCAGCAATCTCAAGTTGCATCAGAAGCAAGCCAAAGTGTAGACACTAGTAAAGATAGCAATAAAGTAGTAGTTGAAAAAGTGGATTCACCAGTTGCTGAGCCTGCAAGCTCTGCACCTGTCAAGTCTGCCCCGGCTGCATCTGCGCCAGCTGAATCTGCACCGGCCAAGAGTGTTGCGGAAAGTACTGATGCTACAGCAAAGCCTGTTCCGGCAAAACCAGCTCCGGCAAAACCTGCCGCAGCACCGCCTAAGTCTGCTGCTGCTCAGGCTGAAACTAATAAGCCAGCATCGTCTACTATTCGTGTTGATCATGAAAAACTAGATCATCTTATGAACCTTATAGGTGAGCTTATAATTAACCGTAACCGTTATACACTAATTGCAAGACATCTTGAAGAAGCAAGTACTAGTGTAGATATTTCGCATGTAGCTCAAAGCTTGTCTGAAACTACCTATGCTATGGCGCGCATCTCGGACGACTTGCAAGATACTATTATGAAAGTGCGAATGGTGCCAGTTGCTTCTGTATTTTCTCGTTTTCCACGCCTTGTGCGTGACCTTTCTCGCAAAAGTGGCAAGGAAGTTGACCTTGTGCTTGAAGGTGAAGAAACTGAATTAGATAAGAGTGTTGTTGAGGTTATTGGTGATCCTTTGGTTCACCTTATCCGAAATTCTGTAGACCATGGTATTGAAGCCCAAGATGATCGTATTGCCGCTGGTAAGCCCGTTAAGGGACGTGTAGCTTTGCGAGCCTTCCATAAGGGTAACTCTGTAGCTATTGAAATTGAAGATGATGGTAAGGGTATTGATCCCGATAAGATGCGTGAAGTTGCAATACGCAAAAACATTATTACACCTGAAGATGCCAAACAATTAGATGATCGTGAGGCTATGGAATTGATTTTTGCTCCCGGATTTTCGTCTGCTGAAACTATTACTGATATATCCGGTCGTGGTGTTGGTATGGACGTTGTGCGCACCAATATTAAAAATCTTAAAGGTAGTGTAAATATTACTTCTGAAATCGGCAAGGGTACACGCTTTACTCTTTTACTACCATTAACCCTAGCTATTATTGATGCTCTTATGGTTAATGTAGCTGATGAAATGTTTGCTATCCCACTTGATGCAGTGTCGGAACCGACTAAGATTGATGCGGAATTGCTTACAGATATAAATGGACGTAAAGCTATAACCTTACGTGGAGAAGTTCTTGGAATTATTGAACTCTCAGAAGTTCTTAATCTTCCACCTCCTGCCGAAGCACCTGATGTTCTCTCTGTGGTTGTTATTCACGATAATGACAGGCGTCTTGGGGTAGTAGTTGATAGCTTGCTTGAAAGACAAGAGGTGGTTATTAAGCCGCTTGGTTCATACCTAGGCGATTTAAAAGGTATTTCAGGAGCGACTATCATGGGTGATGGTTCTGTTATCCTCATCCTTGACCCACATGAAATTTATACAATATCAACTTCTAAAGCACCAATTGTATAAGAAACGCTGATTGATTCTTTTTTCTGGGGAAAACTTTTTGTGAATAAAAAAGTTTTCCCCACATTATGACTGGCCCCTTCCAAAAAACTTTCATTGGAATTTTCTAAAGAAAAATTCTTTTATTTTTCAAATAAAGAACTACATGCCTAAATACTCATCAATTTATCTTATTGGCTCACGAGGTAGCGGAAAAACTACCATAGGTAAGCATCTAGCAAATCATTTCAATTGGGATTTTATAGATACCGATGCTTGTATTCAAGAAAAAGCAGCTCGTTCAATAGCTCAAATCATTGAACAAGACGGATGGACTGTTTTTCGTGACCTTGAAAGCAAAATCTTGCAATCGTCATTGCAATCAACATTACAAAATAATACCATCATCGCCACCGGAGGGGGTATAGTTTTGCGTAAGGAAAATCAAGTATTTATGCGAAAACATGGTATTGTCTGTTTTTTAGATGCACCGGTTGAAATTTTGCATGCTCGATTAAGCAAGGATTTAAATCCAGCTCAACGTCCAGCTTTAAGCGAATTACCCTTGCTTTTAGAAATTGAAAGCACCTTAAAAGAACGTTTACCTCTATATCAAAAAACTGCCCATTTAATCCTAGACACTACTAAATCTATAGAATACATTGTGCAAAACATAGAGCGATATGTATTTTGAAAAATTTTAGATTTAGCATAGTTTAAACAAAGGAAAGTATATGATAGGAAGCACTTGGGGGCAGGTTTTTCGCCTAACAACGTTTGGTGAGTCTCATGGTATTGGTCTTGGCGGTATTGTTGATGGATGTCCTACAGGTCTTGAACTTGAGAACATCTTAATTTGCGCCGCCCAGGGATTACTGACACAACAAAAACCCATCAAGTTTTGGCTTCAACTAAACGCAAAGAGCCGGATGTTATTCGCCTTTTGTCAGGTGTATATAATGGAAAAACTACCGGCACTCCTATAGCTTTTATTGCTTTTAATCAAGACCAACGTTCACAAGATTACGAAGATTTAAGTGTTTTATATCGTCCCGGTCATGCAGATATGAGTTATGATGCTAAATATGGTGTGCGTGATCATCGTGGCGGGGGTAGGGCGTCTGCTAGAGAAACTCTTGCTCGAGTTGCTGGAGGAGCAATTGCTGAACGCTTGCTCAATGCATATGGTATTGAAATTTTTGCTGCAACCATAGAGCTTGGTGGAATTGGACTTGATTCTAAGCTCATTGATATGCAAGGTGCATTAAAAAGAGATTTTTTTGCCGCTCATGATAGCATTATTGATAGCTGGATTGAAAAAATAAAAGAAGTGCGAAAGCAGGGTGATACCCTTGGTGGTATTGTAAGTATTATAATAAAAAATGTACCTGCCGGACTTGGGGAGCCTGTTTTTCAAAAGCTTGATGCCATGCTAGCCGGAGCCCTCATGAGCGTTGGTGCTGTTAAGGGTGTAGAAATAGGATCGGGCTTTGCCGCTGCTCGTGCTCTTGGTTCTGAAAATAATGACCCAATGCTAGCTATGGATGAACAGGGTAGAGTGAGCTTTGCAAGTAATAATGCTGGTGGAATTTTAGGTGGTATTTCTTCTGGACAAGATATTATTTTACAAGTAGCCGTCAAACCTATTCCATCTATATCACAAGCTCAGCAAACTATTAATAATTACGGTGAAGTTCGTGAATTAAGCATAGAAGGTAGGCATGATATTTGTGCCATCCCAAGAATAATTCCGGTACTTAAGGCAATGGCATCTTTAACCATTGCCGATGCCTTACTTATGCAAAAACGCTTAACTTAAGGAAATGCTGATTAAAAGATATATGCCTGTATTGAGCATCTCACAACATGATACAAAATTTTTTAATGGTTTTGATTAAGGGAAATTATGGATATAGATAAACAGTTTAATGGTAAAATGCCACGCACGCTTTATGTTGCCTTATGGTTTCCATTAGCATCGGAGACCTTTGTTTTTTACGAAGTTGAAAAGCTTTACAAGCAAGAAATGCCTGTTTCGGTGATTACTTTATATGATAAAAAAAATACTAATCTTGCTAACCATATACGCAATACAAACATACCCATTGAACATTGCGGAATAAAGGCAACCGGACGTATTTTAGGCGCATTATGGCGTCGCTTACGCAAAGAACCAAGGAAAACAGCCTATGTTTTGCGAACTCTTTTTTTCCGTAGATGGCGAGATA
>CAYJDL010000006.1:9152-21791 GCA_964368885.1 uncultured Desulfovibrionaceae bacterium
CGCCTTGAAGGAGCTTGGGCTTGCCTAAGTGGTTTTTATTTAGCTGAACGTTGCAAAGCAATGGGCATTGAACATATTCACACGCCTTGGGCAAATGGGCCGGCTACAGCTGCTTGGGTAGTAAACTATTTGGATAATATTCCGTTTTCCTTCACTGCCAGAGCCGGAGATGTTCGCCCGCCTGATGGATTTTTACGTGAAAAACTCGAAGCCTGCGCTTTTGCTCGTTCTGAATCTTCTTATCAAATTCCACTTATGCAATCTTTTTTACCAAAGCAAGAGCATGGTAAGCTATATATCACTTATAATGTGCGTACACTTTCAGCAACAGGTCAGGCTCTTGTTGCCATGCAAACACCATATAAAATTCTTGCCATTGGTAGATTAGTTGAAACTAAAGGATTTAAGTATCTTATAGAGGCAATCGCTATTTTGGTCAAAGAAGGTTTTCCAGTTGAGCTTAATATTGCCGGAGATGGTGCATGGATGAATAAACTTAAACAATGTATTTCTAAGCATGCAATGGAATGTCATGTCAATATGTTAGGATTTGTTACTCATGATAAAATTTTAAAACATATCTTAGTAAGCGACATTTTTTCTATGCCAAGTGTAGTGAAAAGGCATGTGGAAGATTGTGACGGGTTACCAAATGTAGTTATTGAAGCGATGAGTTATGGCTTGCCAGTAGTGGCAACAGATGTAGCCGGAATGAAGGATGTTCTTAAAGATGGTGAAACCGGTTATCTTGTACCGCAAAGAGATGCAAAATCTTTAGCCACTGCTCTGCGTAAAATGCTTAAAGATCCGGATCATGCAAGGCAAATGGCTAAAAATGCTCAAGAGCTTATGAATGTTATGTTTGACAGTGAAGCTAATATTGAAAAAATTCGTAAACTGTTTTGTAGATATACAGAACCTAAATAAAAAATAATATGTAAAATGCGAAAAGAACCACTTTATGTTAGTATAGTTATTGATACAGAAGAAGAAGGTCTTTTTTCTGGTCGTTTTCCTCGAAAAGTGACGGTAGATAATGTAGCTCAGTTGCCAAAGCTTGCGCCTTTAAGCGAAGAGTGTGGCATTCCCTTAACTCTTGTTTGCGCTCATCCGGTTTTTATGGATGTCAAAGCATGTAATGTGCTAGAGTTAATGCGTAAAAAATACAATGCTGAAATTGGAGCACATTTACACTATTGGAGTACGCCGCCTTACAATGAGCAAGAACAATCCGAAGATATTATGCTTTCTTATGTTGAAGCAAAAAATGTTCCCAAATACGAACTAAGTAAAAAATTGCACGCTTTACTTATTGCAGCAGAAAATTTTTGTGGGCATAGGATCAGCACTTTTCGCATGGGACGCTGGGATATGTCTAAGGAAATATGGTCTATTTTAGCGGAAAATGGTATTAAAGTTGATTCTTCCATTAGACCTTGGCAATATCCTAAAAATTGGCGAGACCATTTTTTAGCCCCTACCCAGCCCTATGCAGTTAACGTTGCAGATAAAACTATTATTGAAATTCCAGATACTTCTGTCCCTCTTTTTCCGGTAAATCCAAAAATATCAAAGGCTCTTTATTCTGCGCCTTCATTTTTAAAACATAGTTGGCATCGTTCAATTGTTATGTTGCCAAGTCCCGTGCATCATAATTTAGCCTATATGAAGGCAGCGGCTTTAATTATGTTGGCTCGTGGGGATAGGGTATTAAATTTGACTTGGCATTCTACTGAAATAGTAGCTGGTGCTACACCACATTTACCTAATCAAGCAAGCGTTGATAAGGTTATTAAAAGGGCAAAGGATTTCCTAAATTGGCTAACAAAGCAAGTTCCGGTGTACGGTATTACCCTAGGGCAGCTTGCTCATGAAAAGAATTTATCTATTCCACATCTTAAGAGTTTTGACTATGACCTTCCGGGCGATTGGCATCCTTAAGATAAATGTTTTCCTTAGAAAAAAGAATAGATTGGAATTTTTAAAAACAAATACAGGTATATAAAATGAATAAAAAAAGATATTATTTTTTATGCGGATTAGCAATGGGTACGGCAGATACAATCCCTGGGATTTCTGGTGGTACAATTGCCTTTATTACAGGTATTTATGAACAGTTATTGAATAGCATTAAATCCTTTGATAAACAATTTTTTAAATTATTTTTTACATGTGAATTTAAAGCAGCTTTAAGGCAAATACCTTGGAACTTTCTTTTACCCCTTATATTTGGAATTGGAATTGCCATTTTTTCGCTAGCAAATATTGTAGCGTATCTAATGGAAAATCATATAAGCTTTGTATGGTCTTTCTTTTTTGGGCTGATTTTTGCTTCTTTGTATCTTATTGTAAAAAGTTTGCTTAAAGCTGATGGTTGCATTATTTGTTCTGCTTTATTATTTATACTAGGCACTATTTTTTCTATGTGGATTATGTTCTTTGATCCTATCTCATTACCACATACATATCTTGTCATATTTTTTTCAGGTGCCATAGCAATCTGTGCTATGATTTTGCCTGGAATTTCGGGAGCTTTTATTCTCGTTTTGCTTGGTCAGTATCAATATATTTTACAGGCAGTGGTAAAATTTGATCTGTCAGTAATATTTATTTTTGGGCTAGGTGTAATATGTGGTCTATTGTCATTTACGCATTTAGTAAGTGCATGCTTGACTAGGTATTATAAGGCGAGTTTAGCTTTTTTATCTGGTATTTTAGCAGGTTCTCTTGTTGCTTTATTTCCTTTTTCGGACAAAGCATTTCACTTCAATCTTGAAAGTATGCTTTTATGTACACTTATTCTTATTGGCATAGCCATTCCTTTTGTTTTGAATAAAATAAAGGATAAAATGTAAAAACTATTAGAAGAATTGTTGAAGATTTTTTAAGGGGAAAATCATTTTTAAGAAAATTTTCCCCTTAAATTAATCCTTAATCAAGATTTTGCTTACATAATATCTCTTCTAATGCTTGTAAAAAAGCGTCAAGTTGACTTTGTTCAATGGTTAATGCTGGTAAAAGGCGTAATACAGTATCTTGGGTTAGGTTGCATATAAATCCTTTTTCAAGCAAGTCTTCCCATACGGCTTTGCCGGGAAATGTAAGCTCTATACCTACCATAAGACCAAGCCCTCGCACTTCTTTAATGGTGTTGGGAACACGCTTAGCTAATTCCTCAACTTTAAGCATAAAGTCAGCACCTAATTTAGCAGATCGTTCAGCTAGTTTATCCCGTAACAAAATTTCAATACAAGTATTAGCCACAGCACTAACCAAGGCATTACCACCAAAAGTTGTAGCATGACTTCCAACTTCAAAACCAGCATTGACCTTTGCACTAGCAAACATGGCTCCCATGGGTAAACCATTGGCAAGACCTTTAGCCGTTGTGAATATGTCTGGCTCAATATCAAAATGCTGGAAAGCCCAAAATTTTCCACTGCGGCAAAGTCCGGCTTGAACTTCATCAATCATTAAAAGAATATCATGCTCTTTGCAAAGCTTTTCTATCTCTTTGATATACTCCATGGTCATGGGACGAATGCCACCCTCACCTTGTATTACTTCAAAAAATATTCCTGCAGTGTGCTCACTAATGGCGGTCTTTAATGCCTGCACATCCCCCCAAGGAACTTGAATGAAACCAGCAGGAATTGGGGCAAAACCATCTTGAAAACGCTCTTGACCTGTTGCTGCAATATTTGCCATGGTTCGACCATGAAAACATCCGCTAAGGGTGATAATTTCATAAGCATCTTTATTTTTAATCTTGCGCATATACCTACGTGCCAGTTTGATAGCTGCTTCATTGGCTTCCGCACCTGAATTACAAAAGAAAACTTTATCCAATTTACAGGTAGATAAAAGCTTTTCAGCAAGGTCTAACTGTTCCTCTTGGTAAAATAAATTACTCACATGCCATAATTTTTGAGCTTGTTCTTGTACTGTATTGATTAATTCATCATTACAATGCCCTAGGTTGGTAACAGCAATGCCTGCCAATAAGTCTATATATTCTTTGCCATCTACATCCCAAAGTATTGATCCTTTACCTTTAATAATACCTAGGGGGTAGCGTCCATAAGTACGACATAAACTTTTCTCTTCCCTCTCTTTTAATTTTACATATGGAATTGATGCTTTATTCATTATTTTCTCCTTTTGATTTTTATAAAATATGACTATTGCCTTAGCTCAGCACAGAAATCTAATTTAAGAAAGTTCTGGTTTTAAACGTAAATTTTTATATGGATGCGTTGCTGTCGATTTGCGTAAGACTCGTCTAACGCAAACGGCTTCGCCGCCCTTTGGGTCGCTGCCACGAAAAAACGCTTTCAATTTCGTTGTTTAAAAAAATCGGAGCGTTTTTTCTCGCAATGACTCTGCGTCCCACCGTAAGTCACTGCGAGGAAATGCCGCACTACTATCTAATTAAAAAAAAGATAATGTGCGGCATGACGTGACAGTCCATGCCTTTAAAAGTAGCATTAAACAATGAATAATTCTACATCTAAGGATAGACCTGCTGACTAAAGGCAATAGCCACATTATAAAAAAATTGTTATTATTGTTTAGGCAACATACAGTAAGGCTTAACTGTTTACAATTAGTTTATGCTACTTTTACAAAATAAATTAATGTTTTAAGGTTAATTTATTGTTATTACAAGGTAAATTAACAGCATGTTACACTCAAAGTTTTTTTGCACCAAAAGTGATAAAAGGTTAACACCTTGTAACGTTTGTGTTGTAAATAAGTAATTGCTTTTTGTCATTAAAGAACTAAGTCATTTTTAGAGCGATGAGGGAAGTTTTTGTCAAAATCCAAGAAATTCTTTCAAGAAAATTAATAAACTAATTTTTCATACAAAAAGTAATATTTTTTTATATATAATTTATGTACTTACAAATTTTTAGTGTATAAGTATATAATTTAAAATAAATAAATACTTGCAATTAATTATTCACATTGCTATAATAGGAAATAGATAGACCTAAAAAGTCTTACATAGTTTCGGAGGTAGTTTTATGATTAGTGGCAAGTACAATACGTTTTCTTTTGTGAAGCAACAATTTACCAGTTATGTAAGTTTCAAAAGACCCCCTAGCAACATTTATGATATTGCTATGCTTGATGACTTAAACAAGTTAGCAGATTATTTGGAAAAAGATTCAGAAGTACAGGATGTTATTATTCAATCAATGCATGAGCATATTTTTGTAGTACATGCTGATATGGATTTTTTTCAAAAGATGTCAACCCAATTAATTCAAAGAGATCAAGTAACCTTACATTATTTAGAACAAACATATGACCGTATTTCAAGTCTTGAACAAAATATCATCGTAAAAGGTGAGGGTTTTGTAAGAGGTAATGGTCATGAATTTGATATAGCCGCAATATGTGTTGTACGCCCTGGCACAAAACCCTTTGATTGTCAAAAAAAATGGGCATGGGCTTATTATTTAGCCGCAGCAGTTCCGCATGCTTGGCAATGTAGATGTCCATTTTTTAGAGAAAGCGCAATGTCTTATGCGCATCCTTTGTAATTTTTTATATCAATATTAATTTTACTTCCTTAGGGCTCTTTTAAATTTAAAGGAGCCTTATTATTTTAATTAGTTAAAATAATAAACTAATCTATGCAACTTGAAAAAACAATTTTCCTGTACTATATTAAAAAATGGTTATATAATCTTACTAAGTTATAGCTATTTTGTCTGTTTGATTTTTTTTGTACAAAAAATGGAGGTTGTAATATGTCAAAAAATGAACAGAAGTCGTCTAGGGTAACACGTTTTTTGTGTGGTATCCTTGCTATTCTTATTTTTGGTGGTATTTCACTTTTTAGCCAATCATACTTTAAAGGTGCTAGCGATGCTTTAATGGAAGCAAGTAAAATAACAGTACCTATGCCCAATGTGGATAAGGTAGAGGTGTCACGACAGATTACATTAAAGCACTAGAGTTTTACGAAAAAGCAGCCAAGCAAAAAAATAAACGTGCACTAAATAGTTTAGGTCGGATGTACATATACGGTTTTGGTGTTACAAAGGATCATGTTAAAGCAATTAAATAGTATGAAGAGGCTGTAAAACAAGGAAATATCTCTTCAGCATATAATTTAGGTAATATATATTATAAAGGTTATGATGTTGAAAAAAATAATATTAAGGCATATGCTTATTATAGAATAGCAGATGAAAAACCTAACGCACAAAAGATGCTTCAAACTCTTACCGAGCAGATGACTCAAAGTGAAATTGATAACGCTGAAGAACTATTTAAAGAAATTTTAAAAAAAGAGGATTAATCATATGAACAAGTTATTCAATTGTATGTATATATTCTTATCCATATTATACTTTAGCTTGATTACGTCAAATTTTGTCTACGCCGAGGATGTTCCCAAAGACTCTGAGGTATATCACGTGTGTCAAGATGCACTTAAAGGAAATGCAGATGCACAAACTGCTTTGGGTGAGGCTTATAGATTAGGTAAAGGAGTATCTAAAAGGGCATGCTGAGGGGCAACAAAAACTTGGTACTTCATATATTTATGGTTTAGGAACTCCGCAAGACTTTACTAAAGCTTTGGAATGGCTTGAAAAGTCTGCTAAACAAGGTAATGCAAAAGCACAGTACAATTTAGCCTCAATGTATGTTAAAGGTCTAGGCATGCCACAAAATTTAGCTAAAGCTGTTGAATTATATGAAAAGGGGGTTAAGCAAGGTGACGCCTTAGCTCAAAACAGTTTAGGTCATCTATATGAAACTGGTCAAGGAGTATCACAGAATTTTACTAAGGCCTTTGAATTATATGAAAAAGCAGCTAAGCAGGGATATGACATTGCTCAATTTAATTTAGCCAATATGTACCAAGAAGGTCGAGGCGTAGAACAAAATCTAGCCAAATCTTTTGAATGGTATGAAAAAGTTGCTATGCAAGGTAATGCAGCTGCACAATACAATGTAGGTCTTATGTGTCTTCAAGGTTTAGGTGTCGCTCAAGATTATACTAAAGCCTTGGAATGGAATACAAAGTCTGCTGAGCAAGGAAATGCAGATGCACAAAGCAATTTAGGTCTTATGTATGAAAAAGGTTTGGGTGTTTCCCAAGACTATGTTCAGGCTCTTAAGTGGTATGAAAAGGCTGCTAAGCAAGGTAATGAAAAAGGGCAATTTAATCTAGCTACAATGTACTATCACGGATTGGGAACAACACAAGATTATAATGATGCTGCTAAATGGTATGAAAAAGCAGCTGCTCAGGGTAATGCGGATGCACAATTTCATTTGGCTGCTATGTATATAGTAGGTCAAGGCGTTGCACAAGATTATGCTAAAGGATTTGAATGGCATACAAAATCGGCTATTCAGGGAAATATGGACTCACAATACAATTTAGGTGTAATATATGAGACAGGTCAAGGTGCCCCTCAAGATTATGCTAAAGCTTTTGAGTGGTATGAAAAAGCAGCTAGCCAAGGAAATGCATATGCAATGCTCAATTTAGGCTCTCTGTATTTTAACGGCCAAGGCGTTGCACAAGATTATGCTAAAGCCTTTGAATTGTATAAAAAAGCGGCTATGCATGGTAATGCAACAGCATATAATAATTTATCCTTCATGTACAATCAAGGCAAAGGCGTCCAAGAAAACAATATTCTAGCATATGCGCACTATAGCGTATTAAAGGTCTTAACCAAAAACGATGAACGACCTATACCCAAGGAAATTACATCAAAAATGACTAAAGAAGAAATTGCTGAAGCCGAAGCTTTAGCCAAAAAGATGCTCAAGGATTTGAAAAAATAATTTTCTAAATTGCTACGAAATTAATTATAATGTAAAAGATAAGGAAACACTTCTTATGTAGTGTTTCCTTATCTTTTTTTTCATAGGTTGAAAAAATATTTTATTAAAAAATGGCAATTGCGTTTTTATAAAAATTTTATTACATAATGAATGTCAAATGTTCTTTGTCTGCACTTAAAAATTATTAAGTTAAGACGGTTATAATTAAAATTATCAATATTATCAAAATTACCAAGAAGAGGTTATTATGAATGTTTTTGATGCAATATTTACTAGACGTAGTATTCGCAAATTTACTGATGAACAAGTAAGTGATGCTCATGTGCAAAAAATGTTAGAAGCGGCTATGTCTGCCCCAAGTGCTGGAAATTCTCAGCCATGGCGTTTTATTGTGGTGAGAGAAAAAGAGGCTTTTGCGGCCATAGCGGCTCGTAATCCTTATGCTCAAATGGCAACGCAAGCTTCGGTATGTATAGTTGTTTGTGTTGATTTAAATGATGAAAAATATCCCGGATATTGGCAACAAGATTGTTCTGCGGCTATACAAAATATGCTTTTAGCTGCTCGTGGGCTTGATATTGGAACAGTTTGGACAGGTGTATATCCCGATGAACAAAGGGTTAAGGATTTTAAAGCTTACTTTGCTTTACCTGACCATGCTCATGTTTTAGGTATTGTTGTATGTGGTCATCCGGCTCAATCTTTTAAGACTAGGGATAATTTTGACCAAAAGAAAATCTTTCATGAGAAATGGGGAATGTAGTTAAGGTAATACTGATTAGCTTGCTTCTTATTTACATTTTTTAATATATAAAATAAAAGAAAACTTTCATTAGAAAAATTCTAATGAAAGTTTTCCCCAAAAAAAAGAATAAATCCGCTTCTCCTTAAAATAGGATTAATATGCAAAAAATCATTCAAGCTTTACAAAAAAGAACAGACGATGTCATAAGGCTTCAAAAAAACTTGACAGCTTTACCTGCTCTTGGGCCAACTAATGGCGGAGAAGGTGAGTTAGCAAAAGCAAAATATGTTTGTGATGAATTAAAAGCCATGAATATAGATGATATACATACAATTCATGCGCCTGATGAACGTGTGCCTTGTGGTTATCGCCCTAGTGTTGTAGCTCGAATTAAGGGAAAGTCATCACGAACTCTTTGGATTTTAAGCCATTTAGATGTTGTCCCACCTGGTGATGCTGATTTATGGCTTGCAGATCCTTGGACTTTAAGGGTTGAGGGTGATGTTTTAATTGGTCGAGGTGTGGAAGATAATCAGCAAGGCATTGTTTCAACTCTTTTACTGTTAGATGAAGTACAAAAAAATATTGCCGACGGAGAGATGCCAAGCCTTTCCATAGGTGGTCTTTTTATGGCGGATGAAGAAACAGGTCAAGCTTATGGCTTAGAATATTTTATGCAGTATCACGGTGATTTTTTCGGTAAGGATGATATTTTTATTGTGCCGGATTTTGGAAATGCTGATGGCACTATGCTTGAAATTGCCGAAAAGCATTTGCTTTGGCTAACTATTATGGTTGAAGGTAAACAATGCCACGGCTCTATGCCGCATAAGGGAAAAAACGCCATGCTTGCAGGTTCTGCCATGGTATTAGCATTACAGGATTTACACAATATTTTTCCGTTGAATGATAAACTTTTTGATCCACCTATTTCAACTTTTACACCAACAAAACGTGAAGCCAATGTGCCAAATATTAATACTGTGCCTGGGCGTGATGTTTTCAGCATTGATTGTAGAGTGTTGCCACAATATCAACTAGATGAAGTATTAAAGGAAGTTGAGAATATTTGCAACAATGTAGCTGACCAATATGACGTAAGCGTACAAATAGAAATAGCTCAAAAACACATTTCTGCGCCTCCTACTCCAAGTGATGGTACAGTAGTTACCTTATTAAAAGCGGCACTAAATGAAGTTGGAGGCATTAAACCTAAGCTTGTAGGCGTTGGCGGTGGTACAATGGCAGTATTTTTACGCAAAGCCGGATTTGAAGCGGCTGTCTGGAGTAAATTACTTTCCAATTGTCATGAACCGGAAGAAAAAGCCTTAATATCCAATGCTATTTTTGATGCTCAAGTTTTTGCACATATGGCCTTTGCATTTAATGAATAAATTATGAAAGAAAATCACTCAAAATATGCTGTAATTGTGGTCGGTGCCGGACATGCCGGATGTGAAGCAGCAATGGCTTTGGCTCGCTTAGGTCATGAAACTTTACTCATTACCGGAAATATTGACCGTATTGGTCATTTATCATGTAATCCGGCCATTGGTGGTCTTGCCAAGGGACATATGGTGCGAGAAATTGATGCCCTAGGTGGTATGATGGGTCTTTGGGCCGATGCCGCAGGAGTGCAATTTCGCATTTTAAATATGAGTAAGGGACCGGCAGTACGTGCAACTAGAGCTCAAATGGACAGAGATGCCTATATTAAAGTTGTCAAGCAAAGTATTTTTGCTCAACCTAATTTAAAAGTGTGGCAAGATACTGTTGAAAGCCTATGTAGCAATGAGGAAAATTCCAAGGTCAATGGTGTAACAACTGCCCTAGGGCGTACTTTTTATGCAGAGCATGTTCTTTTGACTACAGGAACATTTTTATGCGGTCTTATGCATATTGGCATGAATAATCAAGAAGGCGGGCGTTTAGGCGATGCGCCAGCAAAGCATTTAACAAAATCATTACAAAGTCTTGGACTTGAAACAGGACGACTAAAAACCGGAACTACGCCACGTTTACTTAGCTCATCCATTGACTTTACTAAAATGGAAGAACAAATTGGTGATGACCCATTTGCAGATAGTTTTGAGGGATTTAGCTTTCATGGGCCAAGACCTCCGCTAAAGCAAGTGTCATGCTATATTACTTGGACTAATGAACAAACCCATGCCATGATTCGTACTGGCTTTGCCCGTTCGCCTCTTTTTACAGGGGTGATTCAAGGAACAGGGGCTAGGTATTGTCCATCCATTGAAGATAAGATTGCCCGTTTTCCAGATCGTGAACGTCATCAAGTTTTTATTGAACCAGAAGGTTTTGATAATGCTGAATGTTATGTGAATGGTGTATCAACTTCCTTACCTTTGGATGTGCAATTAGGTTTAATTGCCACAATTCCGGGACTTGAAAATGCTCATATGCTGCGGCCGGGTTATGCCATTGAATATGATTACGTTAACCCTGTGCAATTACATCCTACCTTAGAGACACGCAAAGTTAAAAATTTGTGGTTAGCCGGACAAATTAACGGCACCTCCGGCTATGAAGAGGCGGCGGCTCAAGGTTTATGGGCTGCGCTGAATATTTCTAATAAAATAAATGATTTGCCTGAATTTATTCTTGGTCGTGAGCAAGCCTATATGGCGGTTTTAATTGATGATTTGGTAACGCTTGGCACTTTGGAACCATATCGCATGTTTACATCTCGAGCAGAACATCGTTTGCTTTTACGAGAAAATAATGCTGATGCAAGACTTACCCGTATTGGGCGAGATATAGGGCTAGTACAAGATAAACAATGGGAAATGTTCTTAAAAAAAGAAGATGATATTAAGGAATTAAATGCATATTTAGAGCAAAAGAAATTAGCACCTAATCAAGAGCTAGCAGAAATTTTGCAAAATGCATGTGAGGCTTTGCCTAAAAATAGCACTTCACTAGCCCAGCTATTGCGGCGACCAAACATTACACTGGCAAATTTATTACCTTTATGTCCCGAAGTTGAACAATATTCAAAGGAAGTTCAAGCAGAAAGTCAAACACAAGTAAAATATTGCGGTTATTTGCAAAGGCAAGAGCAACTTGTGTTACGCTCTATGCGACAGGAACACACAGTCATACCGCAAGATATGCCTTATAAAGAAGTATCCGGTCTTTCCCTTGAAGTTCAGGAAAAATTATTGACCCTTAAGCCGCACACCCTTGGACAAGCAGGTAGAATTTCTGGAATAACTCCGGCAGCTATTGCTTGCCTAGAAATTCACTTGCGCAAAATGGGCTTATTGCAAAAAAATAAAAAATAAGGAGCTAATAAATGTCAGCTAATATAGGTCGTAATAATGCCATTCAAGCTATTACCAACTACCGCCCAAGCCATGCCCCTCTAAACTTTGTTGATACAAAGCCGCAAGATATTTTTGCTTGCAATGTATTTAATGATAGAGTCATGAGAGAGCGTCTACCCAGAGCGGTTTACAAATCTTTACGCAAAACCATTGATTTTGGTGACCGTATGGATGCAGACATTGCCGATAACGTAGCGGCAGCTATGAAGGATTGGGCAATTGAAAAAGGAGCAACGCATTTTTCACATATTTTCTATCCCCTAACCGGAACAACTGCTGAAAAACATGATACCTTTTTGCAACCGGACGGTTATGGCGGAGTGATGGCAAGCTTTTCAGGTTCTATGCTCATCAAGGGCGAACCCGATGCATCAAGCTTTCCTTCCGGTGGTATTCGTTCAACCTTTGAAGCAAGAGGCTATACCGCATGGGATGTAACCAGCCCAGCCTATATTATGGAAAATCCTAACGGAACCTTTTTGTGCATTCCCACTGTATTTTTATCATGGACAGGAGTTGCCCTTGATAAAAAAACGCCTTTATTGCGGTCAAATCAAAGTTTAAATAAGGAAACTAAACGCTTATTGCGTATTTTTAACATTGAAACAGAATTACCCATTGTGCCTTATGCCGGACTTGAGCAAGAGTATTTTCTAATTGATGCTAATTTCAATTTTGCCAGACCTGATATTCATTTAGCCGGACGTACACTTTTTGGCGCAAGACCTG
>CAYJDL010000006.1:21801-25343 GCA_964368885.1 uncultured Desulfovibrionaceae bacterium
TAATTTAGTGATCAATATTTTGGTGTCATTCCTCAGCGTGTTCTGTCCTATATGATGGAAGTTGAGCGAGAACTGTTTAAACTTGGTGTACCTGTTATGACAAGGCATAACGAAGCAGCACCCGGCCAATATGAAATTGCACCACGTTACGAAATTGGCAACCTTGCTGTTGACCATAATCAAACTATTATGATGGTTTTACGCAATGTTGCAAAACGCTACGGCTTAAAATGCCTTCTGCATGAAAAACCATTTAGTGGTATAAACGGTTCTGGTAAGCATTTAAATTATTCATTTGGAAATGATGAGCTTGGTTCGCTCTTTGAACCAGGGGATACACCGCATGAAAATGCTAAATTTATGGTATTTTGCTCATGCATTATTCGTGCTGTGCATAAGTATGGTGCGTTATTAAGAGCAACGGTTGCCAGTGCCAGCAATGATCATCGCCTTGGAGCGCATGAAGCACCACCAGCCATTATGTCCATCTTTCTTGGTGACCAACTTACTGATGTTTTTGAACAATTCCGAGCTGGAAAAGTACAAGGAACAAAAGGGCAACGTATTATGAATGTGGGTGTTGATACTCTTCCACCACTTCCGGCAGACCCCGGTGATCGCAATCGTACAAGCCCCATTGCATTTACCGGAAATCGTTTTGAATTTCGTGCTCTTGGATCAAGTATGTCCGCCGCTGATTCCCTTACGGCCTTAAATACCATTATGGCTGATTCCATGAACTTTGCGGCAGGTTATTTAGAAAATGCCTTAGCTGAAGGGAAAGATCTTAACGAAGCTGTGCAAGGCTTCATCCAAGAAATTATTGAAGAACATAGTGCAGTTATCTTTAATGGTGATGGCTATTCTTCCATTTGGCACAATGAAGCTGAACGTAGAGGTTTACCTAATTTAAGCACTACCCCCGAAGCTTTGCAAGCATTACAATGGCCTGAAGTTGTTAAACTATATCAAGAACAAAATGTTTTGCAAAAGTCAGAACTTAAGTCACGCCAAGAAATTTACTATGAGCAATATTGTAAGACTATTCGTACCGAAGCCGTGCTGGTAAAACGTATTGCAAAAACAATTATTTTCCCAGCAGCTATGCGCTATCAAGGAGAGCTAGCGGCTACTTGCTCAAGCTTAAAGGCAATAGGTAAGGAGTTTCAGACTATTACACTTGATGAATTGACTGATTATTTACGTAACATGCAATCTTGTGTTTATACGTTACACGAGAAACTTGAAAAAGCACAACAGCTAAAAGCAAACCCTTATGAACAAGCTAACTTTTATTGCCAAGAGATTATTCCATGCATGAATGAAGTTCGTAAGTGGGCTGACTTATTAGAAAATATCGTTGCTGATGATTTGTGGGCTTTACCTAGTTATCAAGAAATATTATTTGGTAAATAGATTTGAAATTTTTTCTGGGGGAAACTTTTTGTTCTCAAAAAAATTCCCCCAGAAAAATTAATTACTCGGTACCTTCCTAACTGTCCCCAACTTTTAAAGCCGCCAAAAAGGCTTCTTGCGGTAGCTCAACATTGCCCATACGTTTCATACGTTTTTTACCTTCTTTTTGTTTTTCAAGTAATTTACGCTTACGAGTAATATCCCCGCCATAACACTTTGCAGTTACATTTTTACGAAAAGCCGAAACAGTTTCTCTTGCAATAACCTTTTGACCAATAGCAGCTTGAATTGCAACTTCAAAAAGTTGTCTTGGAATTGTTCTTTTAAGCTTTAAGGCTAAAGCTCTACCATATTGATAAGCCTTATCTCTATGCACAATAACTGCCAAAGCATCAACAGGTTCACCATTTAACATAATATCGAGACGCACTAAATTTGCAGGCTTATAATCTAAAAATTCATAATCCATAGAAGCATAACCCTTAGTTCCAGACTTTAAACGGTCAAAGAAGTCAAAAACTATTTCAGCAAAGGGCAATTCATAAGTAATAACTACACGATTTGCGGCTAAATAATGTAAATTTCTTTGAATACCACGCTTTTCTTCACATAGCTTAAAAACATTACCGACGTAATCGTTAGGCACATGAATATCCATTTTCACTATGGGCTCATATAATGTTTCAATCTTAGTGCCATCAGGCAATTTTGAAGGATTATCAATGTCAAGGTGATGTCCGTCAGTTGTATCAACTTTATAAATAACCGATGGCGCAGTAGCAATTAAGGCCACCTCAAATTCTCGTTCAATACGCTCTTGTATGATTTCCATATGCAAAAGACCTAAAAATCCACACCTATAACCAAAACCTAAAGCTTGCGATGTTTCAGGTTCATAGGAAAATGCCGCATCATTTAGTTGAAGCTTTTCAAGTGCAGCCTTTAGGGCTTCATAATCATCTGAATCAGAAGGATACAGACCACAAAAGACCATTGGTTGAACTTCTTTAAAGCCCTCTACGGCCTCAACTGCAGGATTATTCACTAAGGTAATAGTATCACCTACTTTAGCGTCCCCAAGCTCCTTAATGCTAGCACACAAAAAACCAACCTCTCCGGCACTTAGTTTTTGAACATCAGAAGGCTCTGGCGAAAATACGCCAAGACGCAAAACTTCATATTCTTTACCAGTTGCCATAAGTCGAATACGATCATTCTTAGCAAGACTTCCGTCCATAATTCGAAATAATACTACAACCCCTTGATAACTATCATACCAAGAATCAAAAATTAAAGCTTTTAAAGCCGAATCTGGATCCCCCAAAGGTGCTGGCAAACGCGCGACAATTGCCTCTAAGACATCAGAAACACCTTCACCTGTTTTAGCTGAAACAGGCAGCGCATCTGTGCAATCAAGACCAATAGCTTCTTCAATTTCTGTACGCACTCTGTCAACATCAGAACTGGGCAAGTCAATTTTATTTAAAACAGGAATGACTTCATGGTCATGGTCAAGAGCTAAATATACATTAGCTAAAGTTTGTGCCTCAACTCCTTGAGTAGCATCAACAACTAATAAAGCACCATCACATGCAGCTAATGAACGTGAAACTTCATAATTAAAGTCAACGTGCCCGGGAGTGTCAATAAGATTTAAAATATATTGTTCACCTGATTTGCTCTTAAAAGGGATACGAACAGTTTGAGCCTTAATAGTAATACCACGCTCACGTTCAAGATCCATCTTATCGAGATATTGATCTTTTTTCTCACGATCTGACACTAAACCGGTGATTTCAAGAATACGATCTGCCAAGGTTGATTTACCGTGGTCGATGTGTGCAATAATGGAAAAGTTACGAATATTAGTTAATTTGGACATAGCAAACCTATTTTACCCTTAATGACTTATGAATGTCTTATATGTTCTTTAAAATATCTTGCAAGCTCATACCTTAAAGTTTTAAAAATGTCCAAGAATGTTTTTTCAACAATTTTATAGAAAAAATTTTAAAAAAAGTGTTGACAGAATGGCATGACTTGGTGCATAAAGCTCTTCGCCGAACGGGATTGAGCAAAACGACTTTGAAAAAGCATATTTTGCAAATTCCGTGAAGTGATGCTTC
>CAYJDL010000007.1:0-5877 GCA_964368885.1 uncultured Desulfovibrionaceae bacterium
TCAATAAGTGTCTTTTCATACAAAGGCATTGTATGATTAGTGTCTGAATCGTATTGGTTGAGCCAAGGACGAGAAAAATTGGGATTTTGTTCAGATATAATTGGATTTTGCTCATTCATATTGATTCTTCTTATTTTATAATTTCAGTAATCTTTACCCAAAAAAACATATACAAATTTTTAGCTTTGTAAAGCATTTACAACGACCATAACTTTGATACCGTCACCACTGCCTGTAAAGCCAAGACCCTCTTCAGTTGTAGCTTTTACATTTATATATGCCAAGGGTAAAGTTAGTAGGTGAGCAATATTTTTTGCTATAGCTTGTCTTTGTGGAGCAATTTTTGGTTTTTGAGTGATAATAGTTATATCTACATGCTGTATAAGAACATTTTTTTCCCGTAGCATGCCTAAAACTTCTTGTAACAATACTGCTGAATCTACATTGTCAAACTTATCTGAAGTGTCAGGAAAGTGTAAGCCTATATCACCTAAAGATGCTGCTCCAAGTAAAGCATCCATAAGAGCATGAAGCAAAACATCGCCATCCGAATGAGCAATGACTTTTTGGCCACCGTCCATAAGTACGCCACCAAGCTTTAAAGGTCGCTCTTTTATATTTTGATTTTTTATATTGTTTTTTACAAAGGCATGCACATCATAACCAAAACCGGAACAAGGTCTGGGCTTGGAAGTATTTTGTAATTTCATAAGGTCTGCGGCATAAGTAATTTTAGTGTTTTGCTCTTCACCTTGTATAATTAGAACTTTTTCGCCTAATTTTTCCAATAAAGATGCATCATCCGTAACGTCCCATCCCTCTTGATTTGCAAGCGTATGAGCCTTTAGTAAAGTCTGATGTTCAAAAGCTTGAGGCGTTTGCACTGTATAAAGATTGTTTCTATTTGGGGTGTTAAGGACATAGTTACTTTTAACTTCTTTAATTGTATCAGTAACCGGCAAGGCTGGAATAACTCCTAAAGGTACATTTTCTTCATTTGTACCATTAGCCAAAGCTAAACAAAGTCTATGAGTTAAAGAAACTGAAGCAAAGGGTCTAGCACTGTCATGAATAAGAACATGGGTGCATTGAGGTGGAAGAGCTTTTAAGCCTTGACGTACTGAATCTTGCCTACGTTCACCGCCGGCTATAATCTTATAGTCTATGCCAAGGGAGGATTTGCGTGTCCATTGTTCAAGGTAGCTTTTTTCTTGATTTAAATGTGCTTGAGAAAAAACAAAAACAATGCCTTTGAGGTTAGCATATTTACTTTGAGTCACAGCACTATGCATATATAGAGGAATGTTTTGATACAAAAGAAATTGTTTAGGTAAACCTTTTGTTTTAACGCTTAGTCGTGTGCCACTTCCTGCTGCAAGTAAAATTAACCAAATGTTCATAGACTGCAAGGACGACAAATTGTATTGTGATGGCTCACTTGCTTTAGTTAAGGCATCGCAACTGAACATCAAATTAGAACCATTGGAGGGCGAAAGTGTATGTTGTTCTTTACATGTCATAAGTGCTGTCTATAATAAATTTAGTATATGTCAATACATTTGGTTACTATCCATATAAAAGTTAATTTTAAATTGTACATAAATGCATTGTGAAAAAAATTTCAATTTAATGGATTAATTAAAATCATAAAAAAAGAGTTAGACTATAAGCCGGGTTCTGTGTTCGTAAAACGAATGATCGCCATTACTCTAGGAGCATAATTACTTATACCCTCAAGCAACCTACCCGAAAGGTACGGCCGGGCCGACCTCCTTTCCTATTTGGTCTTGCTCCAAGTGGGGCTTGCCTAGCTTATTGTGTTACCACAATAACTGGTGAGCTCTTACCTCACCCTTTCACCCTTACCTCAAATGAGGCGGTCTGCTCTCTGTTGCGCTTGCCAAGGGTCACCCCTTCTGGGAATTACCCAGCACCTTGCCCTATGGAGCCCGGACTTTCCTCTCCGCATATTGCGCAGCGGCGATCCGTCCAACTCTTGATTTTAAAATAATACAGTCTAATTAATCGTCTTCATTGAAAAATTTCATTTTTGGCTTTGGTGGTTCTTGAGCAACCACCACTTCCTCAGCTCTTTTGAAGTGTTCACACCAGTACATTAATCTTTGACAATTAGGGCAAGATAAAATTTGTTGACCTCTTTGTAATTCAATAAAAGTTTGCGGAGGGATTGAAATGTTACAACCACTACAAATGCCCGATGCAACGGAAACAATTACAGGATGATCAAGGCGATTTCTAATAAATTCATAGCGTTTAGATACATGTTCGTCAACTTCACATTTTGCACTGTCACGTTCATCATTAAAAACACTAAGCCTTGCATTGCTTTCATCAATGCGCTCTTGTAAACTTTCTCGCCTTACTTCAAGCTCAGCCTTAAGAGCAAGATAGTCAAGGTCAATTTCAGATAAGGCACTTTCTTGACTTTGCATTTCTTCAACAAGCATAATTTTTTCTTCTTCACGCATGCGATTGTTTTTTTCCATAGTGTCAACTTCTCGCATCATGGCGTGATATTCACGCTGATTTGCCACTTGCATTAATTTATTTTTACTTTTTTTAATGCGGGCTACGTCTTCTTCAATTTCAAAGGAAACACGTTTTTGTTGTTCTTGAATATGTTCTAATTTTTCAACAACTTTAGAACGTTTTTCATCCATAACAGCGTAACGATCTTCAAGATTTTTTAGCTCAAGAGGGGCTTTTTGTAGCTCAACAGTAACGGTATGTATGGCATCGTCAACCTTTTGCAGTTCTAATAACTGTTCAATTTTTTTTAAGTAGGTTGTATCCATAATTATCTCCTTTAAAAAACAGCTGGCAAATCTTAGTACTTTTATAAAGGTTTGCGTGCAGGTTGGAACGGTGATGCACTAGCTAAAAAATCCACCTTTATGGAAGGCAAAAGCTTTGCCAATAAATTGGAAAAATTAAGCATCATTTTCTCTTCTAGGCTGTGATGACCAACGTCTAGCATGGCAAGAGGACTTTCTAATGCGCTATGATATTTTACATCACCTGTAATAAAAATATCAGCGTTTATATCATTGGCCTTATATACTAATGATGATCCTGAACCTTGGCAATATGCAATACGTTCAATTTTTTTTGGTACAGAGCCACATAATGTTGCCGTACTTAAATCTATGTGCTGACCTAAAGAATTTAAAAGCTCTGTATACGTTATTTCATTAGGTAAGTCACCTATAAGTCCATAGCCAAATTCATGGGGAAGCTCAAGTTCATCATCTGAAACACCTATAAGATCAAGGACTTTTAGGTTTTGTAAACATAATGCCCTGCCAAGCCAACCGGCAGGTCCGTCAATATTTACATCAAGTGAAGTGTGAGCCGCATAAAGTGCTATATTGCCGACAAAAAGTAATCTTAAAGCATTATAATAATTGTCAATAACATTTGGTAAACGTCCTTGCAAAAGCAAGGGGTGATGAGAAACTATAAAATCCGCTCCAAGATCCTTAGCTTTTTGTATAGAATCAGGTGTAGGATCAAGGCAAAGTGCCATATGACTAATTTCCTTTTGCAAACTAGCCACTTGAATACCGCAATTATCCCAAGACGCCGCAAATCGTGGTGGCGCAATTTTTTCAATAATTGAAATAATGTCACATATTTTCATATATAGCGCCCTTATAAAAAGCAGGATACCTTATTGCTGGTACAGATAAAGTATTCATACATACACTTGAAATATTATAAAAATTAGCCTCATTAGTCGGGTTAGCATTTTGGATATTTTACAATCAATTGTCAAGCTATTTCTTTACAACTTAAGGGGTATTTGTAATAGAGAAATATTAGCTGACATTGTCAGATTGTAAATAATTATAAAGTACGCAAATACTTAACAGCATTAACAAAAAGTAATGTACCAGGAGCATTGACTTCGCCTCTAGTCCAACCCGGATGATTGGTAACATGGTGAAATGCTTCAGGATGAGGCATAAGCCCAAAAACATGACCTGTGGAATCGGTAAGCCCAGCAATGCCAAGGGGAGAACCATTGGGATTAGCAGGGTAATTTTGCGTAACTTCACGACTTTGCGGGTCTATATACTGAAGTGCTATAAGGTTTTCATCTTGCAAACGCTTAAGACATTCTTCGTCTTTTGGAATAATTTTGCCTTCACCGTGTCTCACCGGATATGATACAAATTCAAGACCTTGGGTGAAAATACATGGGCTTTTTTTATTAACCTTCATTTGAACCCAGCGATCTTCATAACGAGCTGAATCATTATGACCAAGACTTACCATGCGTTCAAATCGTTCACCATCAAAACTTGGTAAAAGACCTAATTTGACAAGTAATTGAAAACCATTACAAATTCCAAGAACAAGCTTGCCGTCATCAAGAAATTTTTTTAAATGCTCAAGTAATGCAATGCCATTTTTGTCCTTAAGGTGACGCCAGCGCATACTGGCAGCATGAGCAGCACCAAGGTCATCTCCATCTAAAAAACCACCGGGAAAAACTAAGAAATGATAGTCATTAATGGACACTTTGGCGTTCATAATATCAGCAAAATGTACAATGTCAGCCTTATCTGCTCCTGCAAGGCGGGCAGTATGAGCAGTTTCAAGATGGGAATTAGTTCCATATCCTGTGATAACTAAGGTATTTACAGTGCTCATATACAAAACTCCTCTATGATATTAAACATTAATTATTTAAGGAAATGCTGATTTATTATTTTTCTCTGAGGGAAAGGTTTTGTTAATAAAAAATTTTCCCACCTTCAAGACAATCGACTCTACAAGATAATTGACCTTAAAAAAATTATTAGAATTTTCTTTCAAGCAAATGTTAAGTATTATTTTTCTTATTCCAATGCAAGCTATTTTCTAAAAGCGCAAATGAACGTGAACAAAGCAGGGAAATAATAAGGTAAAGAGTGAAAATGATTAGCCATGTTTCAAATGGTAATTGAGTAATTGCTACAATTTCCATGCCTTGAAAAGTAAGTTCGGGAACAGAAATTAAAGAAGCCAAGGCTGAATCTTTAAAGATTGAAATATATTGACCTGTTAGGGGTGGAATCATTATTGGTAAGGCTTGGGGCAAAAGCACAGAAAAAAGTTGTTGTCGCTGTGAAAAGCCAAGTGCCGCTGCGCCGTCCCATTGTCCTTGAGGCAAGCTTTGTAAACCACTGCGAATAATTTCTGCAATATAAGCTCCCTGATATATGCCTAAAGTTAAAACAGCAGCAAGCATTCTATCTAATGATGCTGGAGGCGCAAAAATAGTTCCAATAAAATTTTGAAGCCAAAGGGGGAGAAGTTTTAAAATATCTCCAATAAGTGACAAAGTATTCTCACTTGTCAGAAAATATAATAAAAAAAGTAAGACCAAGGGAGGAGTGTTGCGCAAAAAAACTAAGATGGCATAAAGCAGTTTTGCCATTAAGCCATTGTTGTGGGTAGCAAGGTAAATGCCCATTGTAAGACCTACAACTAAAGCCAAAAGCCCAGACCAAATGCCTAATTTTAAAGTTGTAAGCAAACCTTTGACTAATAAGCCTTGGTGCCAACCTTGTTCATCATGCCAAGCAAAATATTTAAAAAATTCCTTCCATTGCCAAGTTTTTGGAAGAGTGTGTTCAGGGTCATTGTGAGCATGATTCCAAAAAAAATATCCAAAAGCAACGATGACTAAGATAATTAAAATATCAAGCCATAGCCAAGAGCGTATATAGGAATTTCTTTTGAGCATAAGATACAATGCCAAAGTGTGGTTTTAAAAGCAAGTTCTTATTTTTAAGTAAACACTGATTTATTCTTTTTTTCCCAGACAAATGGATCAATCAGAGTTTTCTTATGAATATTTTTTATGAA
>CAYJDL010000007.1:5887-12238 GCA_964368885.1 uncultured Desulfovibrionaceae bacterium
ACTAAAAAATAACCCTTTGCAAGAGTTGCGTAAAACTTAGTTTAAGTTTATAAAGCTTGCGCAATAAGGCATGTATGTGTGAAGTATGCCTATGATATTTATTAATCAACATTAATATTCATCCTAATGCGATTTATTATTTGCAGTAGGTGCTCAAAAAATTGGTTCTATTATGAAAATTCGCGTTTTTTTTAAAAATATGTTTTTGTCCTTATTGGCTTTAATTTGTTTTGGTGGGATTGTAGGTGTAATTGGTGTTGCCGGACTTTTTTATTGGGCAGCAAGGGATTTACCTACTACTGAGCAATTAGCTGATTTTCGTCCACCTCAGGCTACAACTATTTTAGCTAGAGATGGTACACCTTTAGGAAGTCTTTTTCATGAAAAACGCTTTATGGTTCCTTTAGAGCTTATGTCAAAGCATATTACTAAGGCCTTTTTAGCCGCTGAGGATGATAGTTTTTATCAGCATGTTGGTGTTGACCCAATGGCCATTATGCGTGCTGCTATCGTTAACTTTCGAAGCGGAAGAAGTACGCAAGGTGGTAGTACCATTACACAACAGGTTATTAAACAGGTTTTGCTAACTCCTGAAAAAAGCTATAAACGTAAGCTAAAAGAAGCAGTTCTAGCTTATAGGCTAGAAAAAGAACTAACCAAGGATCAAATTTTAAGTATTTATCTAAATCAAATATTTCTTGGGCAAAAAGCCTATGGCGTAGAGGCTGCGGCTCGAACTTATTTTGGTAAACATGCAACGGACATTACCTTAGCTGAAAGTGCTTTGCTTGCCGGAATGCCTCAAGCACCAAGTCGATATAATCCTTTTCGATACCCAAAAGCGGCTAAAGAAAGGCAATTGTATGTACTTAGACGTTTGCGTGAATTAAAATGGATTACCGAAGTTGAATATCAACAGGCAGTTAATGAACCGCTTGTTTACTGGACAATGCCTGAAGCAAAATTAGGCGCAGCTGGTTGGTATATGGAAGAAGTACGTCGTCTGCTTATAGAATTTTTTAGCGAAGAAAATATGAAAATTATGGGTTTAAAGAGTAATAAGTTTGGTGAAGACTATGTTTATGAAGCAGGTCTAACCGTAACTACTGCTATGGATCCTTTTCATCAAGATTCCGCTGCTGCTGGTTTACGTTTTGCTTTAGAAGCTTTAGCTCGTAGACAAGGTTTTCGAGGGCCTGTAGAAAAAATAGCCGTAAATCAAATTAATGCATATTTGACTAAGAAAAAGTTTTCGCCTTATGATCTTATTGGTGGAACTTGGGTTCGTGGTTTAGTGACTAAGGTTGAAGCTAAGGGTGCTTATGTAGGTCTTGGAGATGGTTATACTGGTTATGCAAGTGTAAGTACAATGCGCTGGGCAAGGCATATAGATCCACGAAAAAGACAGGGCTATAATATTAATGATGCTCGTAAAGTGCTTGCCATAGGCGATGTGGTATGGTTTTCACAGCCTGAAAGTAAACCTACGGAAGTAATGGATAAGGGTGAAAAAGTTATTAAAGACGCCGTTTATGACCCTATTGCTGTGAAAAAAAATGTACCCATAAAGTTGGCTTTGCAGCAAATGCCTGTGGCTCAAGGGGCATTAGTGTCAATTGAACCTGACACTGGTGATGTTGTTGCTTTAATTGGTGGTTATGAATTTGGGGAAAGTCATTTTAATCGTGCTGTTCAAAGTGAAAGACAGCCTGGGTCTGCCTTTAAACCCATTGTATATTCTGCTGCTCTTGATAAGGGATTTACAGCAGCAACCTTGATTCCAGATTTACCTTTTTATTATCGTGTTCCCGGTACTCGCTCTGTTTGGGCTCCGTCCAATTATGATCATAAATTTAGAGGTCTTATTTCGGTATCATCTGCACTTGCCGCATCACGAAACGTATGTACTGTGCGAGTAACCGATTATATAGGAATACAAGCTGTTATAGATCGTGCAAAAGCTCTTGGGTTAACACCTGACTTTCCACATGTTTTGCCTATTAGTCTTGGATCTGTGGCGGTTTCTCCTTTAAATATGGCGCAAGCTTTCACAGCTTTTGCCTATCAGGGCTGGGCAGCAAGGCCTCGCATTATTATTTCCATTAAAGATGTGAACGGAAGAGAAATTTATAAGCAAGACCCTGAACATTGGCAAGCTGTAAGCCCTGAAAATGCTTACATTATGGCATCGCTTATGAAAAAAGTGGTAACTGCTGGAACAGCCAGTAGAGCAAGAGTGCTAAATAAATTTGTTGCCGGAAAAACTGGTACTACCAATGAAGAAAAAGACACTTGGTTTATTGGCTTTACTCCGCAACTAGTATCTTCTGTCTATATTGGTTATGATCAATTACAACGTCTTGGGCGTGGCGAAACAGGCGGAACTACTGCCTTACCGGCCTTTGTTGAATATCGCAAACGTGTTGAACCGCTTTATCCTAAAGAAGATTTTGTTAGACCACAAAACGTTTCGGTTATTGGTGGTCTAGGCTTTAGAAATGACATGCCCCATCATGGTACAGCACAAATGCCCTATAATGCAGACGATCTTAATGTAGATCCAAATTATGCCAATCCAAATGCTCCGGCGGATCAGGGATATCCGCCTAATAATGCGTATCCAAATGCGCCAAATTATCCTCCGGCTAATCCGTATGATACGCCGCAAGCTATTCCATATTATGAAGGAAAAAATAAGCATGTGCCAGATGAAGACAATAAGCCATTTGCCAAAACTTCCATAGCAATAATGAGCAATGTGTCCGGTATAAGGCGAATAATGTAGGTATCAAGCTTAAGATGTGTTTTTGCTTAAGCTAACAAGATTTTAAAATATTAATAAGGGTTTTTATGCCAGATTACGGTTCGTTAATTATTATTGTTACCCCAAAGGGTAAACGCCATCTAAAGCGTGTTGAAGAAGGTCAAGATTGGCACAGTGGAGATGGTATTTTATCCATGCAAGATGTGCAAAAAGCTGACTTTGGAAGCGAAGTGTATACTTCTCTTGGAGTTCCTGTGCAAATTCAAGAAGCTCATTTGCATGACATACTTAAAGGAGTAAAAAGACAAACTCAAATTATTTATCCAAAGGATATTGCATATATATGCATGCGTCTTGGAGTTGGTGAAGGGCGAACGGTTATAGAAGCCGGTTCTGGTTCTGGAGCATTAACGGTTGGTCTTTCGTGGTTTTCAGGAAAAAGTGGTCATGTGCATAGTTATGAGGCTAGAGAGGAATTTCATAAACTGGTAAAGCGTAATTTACAATGGGCCGGAGTAGGGGAAAATGTTACCTTACATCATCGAGATATTTCTGAAGGTTTTACAATAAAGGGAGCAGATGCTCTATTTCTTGATGTTAGAACTCCGTGGGATTATCTAGAACATGTGTGCGAAGCAGTAAAGCCGGGTGCTTCTCTAGCATTTTTACTGCCAACTGTTGACCAAGTTAGTAAGCTTTTGATAGGTCTTGAGAGTGGACCTTTCGATGATGTCGAAGTGTGCGAATTATTGTTACGCCATTGGAAACCTATTGCCGATAGATTGCGCCCCAATGATCGTATGATAGCGCATACTGGATTTTTAGTTTTCTGTCGTCAACAAAAACGTAGTGTTGATTTTGATTCAAGAAAGCCTAAAGGAACAAGAGAACGCAAGCAGGATGCAGCACGCCTAGCAAGGCAGATGCAAGAAGAAAGAGAATAACTTTTAAAATACTTTTTTTTATTTTTATAGGTCGAAGAACATAATGAAAAAAGATATAATCTTAGAGACAGCGGCACGTTTATTTGCGCAAAATGGTTATGCTAGAACTTCTACTGTAGCGTTAGCTCAAGAAGCTGGGGTGGCAGAAGGGACTATTTTTAGGCATTTTAAAAGTAAGGAAGAGCTTTTTATTGCGTTAATTTTGCGTTTGCGTGAAAAGATGCTTCACGATATATATCAATATTTAGATCAGCATGAGCACGAAATTGGTATAGACAAAGTATTTTCAGTTATTCGTGCTGTTTATGGCTTTGTTGTCAATAATAATGCTGATTTTGCTTTAATTTTACGAGATGCGCCCGGTTGTTATGGTGAGCCTAATAGTAAAGCTTTTGAACATATGCGTGAGCTTTTTAAGCTTTTGGAAGAAAAATTAAATACTGCCATAGCTTTAGGGCAAGAAGAAGGTAATGTTCGTAAGGATTTACATATAGAAGATACAGCTTGTTTATTAGCGTCTTCTCTTGTTGGTCTTATGCGTAGTATACATTTGAACTTTTTACAACCATCGGAAAATATGTTAGAAAACTTTCTTTTGTGTACAAAATCTATGCTTGAAGTGGATAGAAGTTAAGAAAACGCTGAGTATTCTTTTTTTTCAGGGGGAAACTTTTTGTACAAGTTTCCCCACCCTCAAAAAATTAACTTTTCAAAAAACTTTCACTAGAATCTTTTTAGTCACTTTCTAATGTGCGAACGACCTTAGCTGGTGTACCAAGAGCAAGGCTATTTGATGGAATATCTTTTGTTACTATGCTTCCGGCACCTATTGTTACATTATCTCCAATAGTTACCCCTTGCAAAATAATTGAACTTCCGCCTATCCAGCAACGCTTACCAATAGTAATTGGGGCAGATGTGCCTAAAGCGTAGGGAAATGCACCTTGAGAATTTGGATTAAATCTGTCCTTAGCATTAACCGGATGCCCAACAGCGTAAAGTTGAACATTTGGGGCAATAAGGGTAAAATCACCAATTGTAATGTAATTACAATCTAAAAATACGCAATTCATATTAATTTCAACACCATTACCAAGACGAATAAATTTGCCAAAATCTACATGAAATGGTGGTGCGATTAATACTTGTTCTCCTATTGACCCTAGGGCTTTATGCAAAATGTTTTGCTGGTTTTTTCGGTCTTGAAAATCAAGTTTATTGTAATCACGGATTAAATTTTTACCCTCGCACTGTAATTGTTGTAAAGCTCTATCGCCGGCATCATAGGGTAAACCTGCAAGCATTTTTTCCATTTCTGTTTTCATATTTATCCCCGAAAAAGTTAAATTTTAATAGGAATGAACATTGCATATTTTTTAAGAAAGTGAAAGTAAGAATTTTATGCCATTACAATAAGGTTAAAATTTTTTGACAAATAACTTGTCTTTTAATATATTTTCTATTAAAGTGCCATCAAGAGAACTAAAAGCATACATAATCTGTTGGAGAGTAGCAATGAAAAAAAATATAGTAATTTTGTTCTTAGGTATTTGTTTTATACTGGTAAATACTGCAATATCTTTGGCTGTAGATTTTAAAGTAAAAGGTCAATTTGTTTTTTCATATGAGCTTGGAGAAGGCGGAACAGGAAATGCAAATGTTTATGGCTTTAATGGTGATGATGCATTTAATGCAGAGCACCGTATTCGCCTACAAATTGACGCTGTAGCCTCTGAGGCACTTTCCGGAACAATTTTTTTTGAAATTGGCGACAGCTCATGGGGAAAACAGTCGCACGGTGCTGCACTTGGAACAGATATGGCAAATATCGAAGTAAAACGGGCGTATATTGATTATATTACACCAGAATCTACTCAAAGAGTGCGAATGGGTTTACAAGGACTTGGTTTACCGTCCTATACAACAGGCACTTCACAGGTTTTTGATAACGATGTAGCCGGATTAGTTTTGAATAATAAGTATACTGATAATGTAAGTTTAACTATGTTTTGGGTACGACCATTTAATGATAATTATGTTAAGGAATATCGCTATGCCGATGAGGATAATACCTTAGACAATGTTGATATGGTAGGACTTTCCTTGCCTATGACCTTTGATGGTTATAAATTAAACCCTTGGGTTATGTATACTGCTGTTGGAGCAAATACCTTTAGGGGAAGTGATGCGCCAAGTCGCCTTACACCTCTTGTAGATGGTTTATTGCCTGTAACTGGTATTCCTATTGATTTTAGCGGTGGAAGTCCTGTGATGAATACAGGTAAACGATTGCAATATTATGGAAATGTGTGGCATGCTGGTATCACAGGTGAGTTTGATTTTAATTCTGCATTTAATTTTGCCTTTGACTTTAACTATGGTAATGCAGATTTTGGTCCCGACAAATATAAGCGAGCAGGTTTTTATGCAAGTGCTTTAGCAGAATATAGCTTTGATTGGGGTGTACCGGGTTTTTATGCATGGTATAGTAGCGGCGATAATGATGATCTTGGTGATGGTTCTGAACGCATGCCAACTCTTGGCACAGCTAAGGGAGTTAATGGTTTTTCTTCCTTTTGTAGCAGTGGTGCAGAGTATATTGACCGTGATAATATTATTGGCGAAACCTTAGTAGGTACTTGG
>CAYJDL010000007.1:12248-13923 GCA_964368885.1 uncultured Desulfovibrionaceae bacterium
TTGCCCATCCTAAGGCGGTAAAGGGTTTTCGTACCTTTGGAGCCCGGGGGGATCGGAAAATTCCCGGGCATAAATTTATTGGCGAACCCTACTACGGACTTGGGGGAATTGGTTAAGAGTTAAGGATTTTAGTTTTATGCCAAATATGGAGCATACTTTTGCAATAAATTATTATGGTGGAACAAACGATATAAAAATGGCACAATATCTTGATAGTTTTAATGCAGGTTATGGAATGTATTTTACTGAAAATGACTATGCTGTTGAATTTAATTTTACAACGGATTATAAAATTTATGAAAACCTATTGCTTCAATTTCATGCTTCATACATAGTTCTTGGCTTTGATGAAGACGTGTGGCGTCATTCAAATTATGATGAAACTGATGCTTGGAATGTAAGCACAAGTTTTGTATATAAATTTTAAACAGCTTAAAATACTTTAAATAAAAGAATATGATTATTGCCTTTAGTCAGCGTTTAATGTGACTTTTTTAAGACATGGATTGCCACGTCGAGCCGCACAAATTCAATATTTTATCGGGAAAAAGTAGCGGCTCTCCTCGCAATGACTTACGGAGACACGCATAGTCATTGCGAGAAAAAAAGCTCCGAAATTTTTTCTAAACAATGAAATATCAAGCGTTTTTTCGTGGCAATCCATTTTGAAAACTAAGTTAAACAGTAAAGTTTCCCCAAAAAATTAATCAGCATTTCCTTAAGCTTTGATTTTGCATAATAGCTGTTCTATTAAGACAATCAAAGCCATCTTCAACATAATGAGAAGTAAGGACAATATGCACAGGGTCATTTTTTTGATGACAAAGCTCTTCTAAAATACTGTGCATAGCCATACGGCTATTATAGTCAAGACCGGAAAAAGGCTCATCCAATAATAATAATTGAGGTTTGTTTATTAGCAAGCGTGCAAGAAATAAAGTGCGCAATTGACCTGTTGATAGGGATCTTATACGCCTTTTGGCTAGGTGTTGAACTTTAAAGTTAATTAACATTTGCTCTGCTTTTGCATATTCTTCTTCGCTATAGTTACGATATATTCCGGCTACACTTTCAAATCCTGATAAAACTAATTCCAAACCTGTTACATCATAGGCATAACTTTGTTCTTCTCTGTGACTGAGTAATGCTATATGGGCTTTAATGTTTTCAAGGTCATTAATTTTTTCATATTTTTTATGCTCTTTATGGTAGATAAAACGCTCTAATATTCCACCCCATGCAACATATTCTTGTGCTGCCAATAAACGCAAAAATGTTGATTTGCCGCTACCATTTTCACCTTGTAATAGCCAATGCTCACCCTTTCGCCATGTCCATGAAATATCTTGTAAAATTACTTTTCTATCAATATAAACTGTGGCATCTTTGATTTTAATAAAAACATCATTTTCATTGCTATTAAGTTCATTATGATTATTGCTTGGAGAAATTTCTTTTGTAAGAGTAGGGTAGGGCTTTGAATGTTCATTTAAAGTTAAATGACCTTGCTCAAGGCTATAAATATGCTGAACCCAATGGGGAATGCCTTGGGGGCGATGGTCGGTAAAAATTATGGTTGCTCCACAATCTTGCAAAATATCATGGATGTGTTCACGATGCTTAATGTCAAGACCATCCATGCACTCATCTAATAATAGCACCTTGGTTTGTCTTA
>CAYJDL010000007.1:13933-16171 GCA_964368885.1 uncultured Desulfovibrionaceae bacterium
CCTTGAGAAAGATTACAGGCTATTTTTGATAAAAGATGAGTAACTAACAACTTTTCAGCCATATTTTTTACAGCTTCCCTTTGTTCAGGTTCAGGAATAAAAAATAAAAGCTGAGAATCAGAAAAAGCAGTTAGTAAAATATCTTCACCATTTAGTGACCATTGATGCTTAATATAAGCTTGTTGCTTTGCGGCAGAAATTAATTCACATAGACGACGTCCCATAATGGGTGATGTTTCAATATTTTGGTCACAATGCCAGTGAATATATTCATTTTTTTGATTGTTATTGCCGTTATTTACGTCAATCCAGACCTCACCTCTTAAAAACCGTAAAAAGGTGGACTTTCCCGAACCATTGGAGCCTAAGAGAGCGCAATGCTTATTAGCGTAAAGCTGAAAAGTAATATCATGCAATACTTGATGAAATAGTTTATCATGGCGCAAGCTTACATTTGCCCTTTGAACATCTATAAGTAATTTATTCATAAAGTGTGAATTTTAAAATGGTCGTTCGTGCATGATGTTTTTACAAAACCACACACTATGTCTATAACCATATGAACGTGCATAACGTTCTAATTGGTCAAAATCTGCTGCAATATCATGGATATTATGTGCATCTGAGGCAAAAGTAATAGGGATTTGTAAATCAGCGGTTAATTTCATAATTTCAGGACATGGATAAATTTCGTGACACATTTTCCTAAGTCCGGCAGAGGAAATTTCTAAAGCCATATTATTGTTTTTAATGGCTTCAAGGCAAATGCCTACCAGGTGTAAATTATCAGCATGTTTAATCCATTCTTGAAAGGTTTGGATTGAAAATATTTTTATTAAATCAATGTGAGCCGCAATATTAAAAAATCCACTTTGAGCCATGCGGGTTAAGGTTTCAAAATAATGTATGTAATGTTCGTGGCAATGATTTTTTTTTATGCTTGTCCAGTCAGAAGCAAGGTCATCATAGCCCCAAGTTTGCAAAAAATGAACTGAACCAATAACAAAGTCAAAGTCATAGGAACTGATGGCATTTTTTATAAATTCTTGTTCTTTTTCCATCCAATCCATTTCAATGCCAAGTAAGACTTTGTCAGGATAGCTAAGCTGTAAATCTTTAATTTCGGATACATATTGTGGAAAATATTTTGTGAGCTTTTCACGGTATTCATTGCTATAAGTATAGCTGTGCGGTCTAGGTGAATGCTCTGCAAAGCCCAGTAATTCTATACCTTTTTTTTGTGCGCTAGCCCACATTTCATAAGGTGTATGTTGACCATGAGAATAAAGAGTATGTGCATGTAAATCTGCTGTAATCAAGGTTTTTCCTAGTTTTTATGGGTTAAATGTTTATTGTCTATCAAAAAATCCACTGATATTATCTTCTTGAATGATTTGCACTTGCTCAAAACCGTATTGAGCTAAAGTTGAGTGTATAATATTGTCATCAATTGCATATGGTTGACTTTGCAAAATAGGATTTGGACTTAAGCGTAGGCGAAAATTAGTGAGTCCAAGATTATATAATGCACTTTCGGCAAGGTCAAGGCGCATTAAGGTTTTAGCATCTACTTTCATGTCATAAGCAAAACGAGTTAAAAGACAAGGGCTTGCCTTTTGTTCTGGAAATTCAAGACCACTTGTTTTGGCAAGGACATACAAATCTTTTTTACCCAAAGCACAATCTGCTAGAGGTGAACTAATATTTTCCTCTATAAGTGCCATAAGACCAGGGCGATGCGTGTTAAGATCATCAGCATTGGTACCATCACACAATAAACGCCCTTCCTGTAAAGCCGCAAAGCGTAATGTACGCATCAAATGTTTTTTGCAATAATAACAGCGCATTTTACTGTTATTATCGATATGCTCAAGGGTGTGAACTTGCATTGGGAAGATATGCAAAATAATAGAACGCTGCTTTGCCCAAGAGAGAGCAAATTTGCGTTCCGAGCTAGGAATATGCAAGCCCCTAACGTGGTAAAGTTTAATGTCACAGCCAGCTTTTTGTGCTGCATGAGCCAAAAAGCGACTATCAAGACCCCCAGAATAAGCAATAGCTAAGGGGGATTTTTGGGCAAGCTCTTTTAGGTGATTAATTAAATTATTCCAGATATTTGTATTCATAACAAAGTAATGTGGTGAAAAATAAATTATTTAATGGCAAGACGAACCTTTGCGCCTTGCTCTGCCATGTATTGTTTACAATCAGCAATGCTATATTGCCCATAATGAACTA
>CAYJDL010000007.1:16181-19878 GCA_964368885.1 uncultured Desulfovibrionaceae bacterium
GCTGAGGCTTTACCCTTACTTACGGCTTCATACATATGCAAAGGACTACCGGCACCACCGGAAGCAATAACGGGAATTTCAACAGCTTCACAAATCATGCGAGTGAGATTTATTTCATAACCATCACGCATACCATCAGCATCAATGGAATTTACGCATAACTCACCTGCGCCAAGCTCTTGACATTGCTTAGCCCAAACAAGAGCGTCAAGCCCCATATGTTTGCGACCGCCATTAATGACAATTTCATAACCAGAAGGAATATTGTCACTTTTATCAACTTGCTTAACGTCCATGCCAACTACAATAGCTTGAGAGCCAAAGGCATTTGCACCTTGAGTTATAATTTTAGGATTTTTTACAGCAGCTGAATTAACGGAAATTTTTTCAGCTCCTGCCAAAAGTACAGCACGCATATCCTCAACCGTAGCAATACCACCCCCAACGCTAAAAGGTATGAAGATTTGAGCGGCAACTTTTGCCACCACATCTAGGAAGATACCTCTTTTTTCATGCGAGGCTGTAATGTCATAAAAGACAATTTCATCCGCACCTTGTTCATAATAGCGTCTAGCTGTTTCCACAGGGTCGCCAATGTCAACATTTCCTTGGAATTTTATGCCCTTAGTAAGTTTGCCATCTCGCACATCCAGACAGGGAATTACTCTTTTGCTAAGCATTTTTACCCCCAAAATTTAGACAATAGTCATAAAAATTTTGTAAAATTTGTAGACCGGGTTGACCGCTTTTTTCTACATGAAATTGTAAAGCCCAAAGACCATCTCGCCCATAAATACTACAAAATTCCATACCATAATAGGTATTTGCAATGACTAAATCTGAATGTGGCTGTACATAATAACTATGTACAAAGTAAAATTCAGCTTCAGGTGAAACATTTTTTAAAAGCAGAGAATTTTTTTTGCGTAAAAGACCATTCCAACCCATGTGCGGAATGCGAACAGGTGTACCGTCTTCTTCAACAAGGTTTTGTGGGAAGCGCAGACTTTTTCCGGACATGATACCAAGTGTATTTTGCTCATTTTCTTCACTAAATTCTAAAAGGATTTGACATCCAAGGCAAATGCCAAGTAAAGGAATGTTTTTTGCTATACATTCTTTAAGTACAGACTCAAGACCGCTTTGCCTAAGATTGTGCATGGCTTGACCAGCAGCACCAACTCCGGGGAAAATAATACCCTTAGATTGTGCTAATGTATTGGCATCGCTTGTAATATTGGAAGGAATGTTTACATGCTCCAGAGCACGCTTTACACTGGTTTGATTGCCGGCTTCGTAATCTAAAATTGCTAACATTTTTTTCCCTTTATGTTTTTGTAAGGAATAACCCTTAACAAAGAAAAATAAAATCAAAAAAATATAGCAAAAAAATATAGGTTAGCACAATGATTTTTTTAGGCACAAAAATTTTAGAAGTTATGCTTTTCTTGGGAAAACTTTTTTCGACAAAGCTTTCCCTGAGAAAGTAAATAGTCATCGTTTTTATTAAACGCCTTTATTAATCGTCGCCTGAGCTATCAGACTCGCCTGAGCTATCAGAGACGTCTGAGCAATCAGAACGTGAGCTTTTAGTTTTTTTGGATTTTTCAGAACATGAACCTGAACTACCACAACCGCAAGACGACTTATTTTTTCCAAAAAATTTTTTTCCTACAAATAAAAGCGCAATTAGAATAACAATTATGGCAATAATATCATATAACATTTTATAACTCCCTTTTGTTAAAAACAATATGTATAGAAAAATATAGTGATTGTCAAAAACTTTTGGTTTAGTCTTGCTTATGTGTGGTATTTTTTAAGATACCCCAAATTCTGCGATCAGAGAGCTGATGCAATTTAGCAAGTTTTTGTACAGCCTTGCCAGAACTTATACCATTTCGAGTCGCTGTTGAAAAGGAATTTACAATATTCATATTTCTGGTATAGCTTATATATTTGTGACACTTGGGAATATAAAGCTCTGTCCCTCCATAATGTTTTACAATTTTTATCATTTGTCCTTGATTTAAAACATTTAATAGAGGATGCTTATCATGATTTTTGTTTTTCCTCAATGATGGCCAACGACTAGGTATGCTAAGGGTATTTCCCCCGAATGTCTTAAGTAGCTGTAATAGTGTTTCATGATCATCAAGTATTATAAGCAATGTTTGGGCTGTGTCAGGAAGAGAAGTTCCCATCCCTAATTTTTCTTTTGAAAGCTCCAACTTTTCTGTTGAATATGGGCGTTTTGCCAAAAGACCCTGATGCAAAGATAAATCATTACTAGAGCTACTTGAATTTGTGCTAGAGGTTAGAGGATGTGCCCTTGATGAATGTGCCATGTCAACTCCTTATAACTTTTCTTATCTATCAGTTTTCAATTACATATTAAACTTTTTAGTAAGAATTGCAAGTTTTATTTGAAAAATAAAATTTATTTTAAAATCTAAAAAGATTTCTCTTAAAATAGAAAAGTAAACAGTTATTAACTAAGCTTAAGTTTGTAATTAAAAGCAATAAAATATATTATTTGCGCACTGTGTTGGAAATGTGAAAAGTTTTTGCTGGTATATTTTAAAAACTTTTCTTATAAGTAACATATGTTCACTAAAATCCTACAAACGAAAGTAATTTAGGAATTATTTATGATAGAGCAAGAAAAAGGGTTTGGTATACGTTTGCGGCAAAGACGAGAACATCTTGGCATGCGTAAACAAGAATTGGCAAGTTGTATTGGCGTAAGCCTTACCACTATTCAGCAATACGAAAATGGTCAAATGCCCAAGGGAGAATTTGCCGTTCGATTGGGGCAAGCTTTGCATTGCTCTTTGGACTGGTTGCTGGCAGGGCAAGTGGATAAGCAAAACAATGAAGAAGATGATATAAATAGACTGATCTTTGTTCCCATGGTAGAGGCTCGCATTGCAAACAGTAGTAAAGATTTTGAAATATTGCTTGAACATGTGTCACACTATGCCTTTAGGTATGAATTTTTAAGAAAAAAGGGAAGTCCGGGGTCAATGGTTTTGTTAAAAGTTGCCGGTAATAGTATGCACTCTCACATTGTTCATAATGACTTGGTACTAATAGATCAAAGTCAAACCTGTTTAAAGCCCGGGCATATTTACGCTGTTGGCATAGAAAGTCTCGTTTATTTAAAAACTGTAGACGCTATGCCCGGTAAAATCATTTTATCTAGTAGTAATTCTGAGTATAATTCATTAGAAATCAATAGTTTAGATTGTAAAAATAGTCCTGTATGTATCCTTGGTAAAGCATTATGGCTTGGACGTGAGCTGCTTTAGCTAAATTATAAAATACTTTGATTTGTTAGTAAGTTAGCTACCAGATGTTTATTATTTCGGCTTGCCAGCACTAAAACGCCGTCTTCGTAAATGTTTTTTCTTGCAATAAAACAAGCATTTGGAATACGACCAAGAACTTTAAATCCAGACTCTTGGGCTAAACGCCAAGCATGAACATTGCTTTGAGCACAAAGCCCAAGAAGACTATCGCAAGGGGCATGGATAAAAATCCAATCTAATGCTTTGTGGCTCATTTCAGTAGCTTTAGTGAAGTGCTTTCTAAAGACTGTGAAGTCAAAGGTCCACACTCTACCTATGCCCATAGCCCATGGAGCAATAAAAGCCATAGCGTAAATGTTATCTGTGCAATATATATTTGAAAACTT
>CAYJDL010000007.1:19888-20595 GCA_964368885.1 uncultured Desulfovibrionaceae bacterium
TGAGAGTGACAACATAGTAACCACCCACGCCTTGGATTAGTAATGTGCAGCCACTGTTCAAGGCTTGGGTTGAGGTAACCTTTCATAGTTGAAGGAAGTAATCCTTCTTGTTGCATTTTGTTAAAAAGAGCTTTGCGTAATGTGTGTCCATTTTGGCAAAGCATGTCATCTGTTGCGACAAAAAATTTGTAGGGCATAACTATCTCCAAATATTATACTTAACTCTGGCTTTAGTTGAAGTTATTTTTTCTTCTTGAACAAAGCCAAGTACAGCATAGCGCAAGGCATCACAGGCATGACTTGACCAATTATGAAGTGGTGCAGATGAATAAACTTCTTGCCTTGGTTGCCACTTGCGTCGATATTGACGTAAAGCACGCAAGCCTTGGCTACAACCTTCCCGATCAAACCACATGCGCATAAGGTTGGTGCGCACCGCATTAATGCCATCAGCTAAGGGTAGAGAAGGGCATACACTAAAATTTATCCCTAATTTTTTGGCAATTTCAAGACGACTAAGCCCTGTTCCAAGCTCTCTAACTTTAATGTCATGGGGAGCAATATGTAATCCATAAATATAGGATTTACTTTGTAGATGTTGAACATAATGCTGTAAACCTTGCCCGCTGTCCTCAAAATATTCCAGCATGCGCCATTGTCCACCACCTAACACTTGAAAAAACCAAATTCCTGTAGCGTCATCCAAG
>CAYJDL010000007.1:20605-25276 GCA_964368885.1 uncultured Desulfovibrionaceae bacterium
TTCAGGTGCATATGGCACTTGTCCTATACGACCAAGCTGCTCAGATTGTTCTAAATATTCTGCATAGTATGCACCACGAACTGCTGCTGCAAAAGAACATTCAAATTCCTGTTGGTAATCCTCCTTGCTCATGGAGTTTTTAGCTGCATTAAGTTCGTTTTGATCAATATATCCTGTTTCAGATGCTTTAAAAGTAAATCGTGACCAAATATCTTGGTTAGCATCTTGTCCGGCTTCTTCCCAAACATCATGCAATAAATTATCTATACCGTTGGGAGTGCCGCAAAATAGTGCCCTACATTTGCGATCGGCTAACATGGGACGTATAAAGCGTGTCCATACTTCTCTTGGCATATCAGCTGGTTCATCTAAAACTACATCATCTAAATACATACCCCGTAAAGCATTGGCATTTTCAACACCCATAAGACGAATGCTGGCACCTGTGGGAAATTGACAGCGAAGCTCTGATTCTAAATAGCGCATATTGGGTATGTTTGCGGTAAAAAATTTTAAATAATCCCAAGCTATAATTTTAGCTTGAGTGGAAAAAGGAGCCAAATAAGCTGCTCTCCAATCGCTTTTTTGTCCATGATTTACCTTAAGACTATGACGCAGAGCTTCACGAATAATGTCATTAATAGCTGCAACGGTTTTACCAAATCGTCTATGACATAGCAGTACGCAAAACCGTGTTCTATTTTCATGAAATTCCCATTGCAAAGGGCGTGGAGTATAAGGTAAAATGTGATGACAAATAATATTTTGTTTTTTCACTTAACTATCCTTATCAATATCATTGGAATTTGCTTGCAAGCTTTGCTGCAAGGCAGTATCATTTTTTTTGTTATGCGCATCCACCCATGAAAAGATATGCTCGGTAGTTGATTCTGTGTTTTTGGTATTTTGCTTTGTATTATTAACGTCTAAGAGCATATTGTGTAACTCTTTAATTTCTTTTAAAAGATCAATTCCCTTACTGCCTGTTTCAGCTTCTGTAAGGCTTTGGATTAGTATTTTTAATCTTTCCTGTAGAATTTTTTGCATATTACGCTTGCTAAATTTATATTCATTTTGCATAAAATGTCCTTATAATTAATTAATTTTATCGTTTTTCTACTTTGTTCAAAAAGTAACAAACTCTAGAAAGTCACGAGGAATACGAAGCAGATTACACTTTTGCAGCAGCCTGCTAAGGACAATCACGCTTTAATAGAGCCAATGTGGTTGAAGTAGAAACTCGTTTTGAGATGCTTTTGTATAATGCTGTACACGTTGACGTATAGCCATGCGAGCTGTATAGAAATCGAGATTGAAGTTGGCAAGATCAATAGCAAGGCTTAGAGTTTTTTTGCCTATGATGCCATCACATTTGCATGGGTGAAACGTGTCTAAATAAGCCTCGCCCACAGTGTTACATGATTTTTGGACTATTTTTACTGCTTCAACTGAACCCATATGAACTGCGCTGTCATATAATACTACTGATAGAGCTTTGGGAATATCTGCACAACGTAAGGGTTTCCAAAGAAAATCATGCATAAGCTTGGCAACTAATTCCGGTGTTATTTCTATAGGTAGTGAGCTTTTTTCAAGCTGTGCATAATGTTGCTGTAGTTCATTAAACCAATGTTTGGAAAAACCGTATTTGTGATTTTTTTGAATAGTAAGATTAAAATTTTGCAAACCCTTTTCCCAGCGAACAGTAAATTCATGAGCCTCCATAAATGCCTGTGTCATGCTTTACTCCAGTATTTGCGTAAGGTTTATTCCCTACATGACAACAAAATGCCTTTTTATGTGTATCATGTAAGACTGAAACATTTCAGTGTAAAAGATGATTTTTTATGAGGATAATTTTTTAAATAAAAGATTGCCTTTAGAGTGCGGTAGGCATTGTTAAAAAAATTTAAAAGTATTTTTTTCTGAATAAAGTGAATTTATTTTCAGATACTTAAAGTAGATTGATGATATGAGGTGAGATTGAAGAGGAACTGGAAAATCTTTGTCAAAATCCCAAAATGATGATAAAAATCCTTTAATTCATGCAAAAAGTGATTTAATCTTTGTTTTCTTGTGTTTATCTAATGTCAATAGTAGGTGATTTAGCTAGATTGACAAATAATTTTTATCTGCTAAGGATATTGCATATTTTATTTAATATTAAAATTTGCTATAATTTTTACTTTGTTGGTTTGAAATATTAATTTTTTACAATATAGGATAAATACTTTCTTATTTTAATAGTCTATTAAGCTTTTGGAAGGCTGATATTTAGCGTAGAACATCACCACTGGGAGTTGTGTAATGAATCAAAGTGATCTTGCAAATCTTGTTTTGAATAATGTAAATACTATTTTCTATGTTGTTGATTTGCAAAGTCATGAGCTTCTGTTTATAAATCAACCAGCTGAAAAAGAAAAATTAAACATTTTTCATGGTGATTTTAAAAGTAAGCAATGTTATAAATTTTTATATAATTGTGACAAGCCATGCGCAAATTGTCACAATGGCGAACTTGTTAAAAATAAAAGAGTTCGTAAAGAAATATACGACTCAGTCAACAGAAAGTACTATACGCAATTAGATACTTTAATTGAAGTTAACGGTAAGCCAGCAAAGCTTTCAATTATTTATGATCCAATGATGGCAAATGATGATTTAAAGCGCATTTCTCAAAAGCTCACTCTTGAAGAAACTTTGGTTTCTTGTATTCACACCTTAATAGAAGATGACCATGCTGATACGTCAATCCAGACATTATTGAAAATAGTTGCAGACTATTACGGTGCACAACACGCATATGTGTATGAATTAAATCATACTCACTACACTGTGCGTAAAATTCATGAATATGGTTCGGAAGATGTAATAGGCTTTGTCATAAAAAATCGTGCTATGCCTGCTTATTTATTTAAGCCTATTATTAATATTTTCAACCGCTTTGGTGAATTTTCCTTAAACTCAATTGAAAAAGATCTTGACCACCGCAGTCTGGTGTATAAATTTTTAAAAAGTTGCAATGTTAATAGCTTACTACTGGTGCCTTTTTTTGATAGTGGTAAAGTTGCTTATTGTATTGGTGTTGATGTTCCAACAAAAAATGCTAGTGATCTAAGATTACTACATTCAGTAATTCTTTTTATTGTGGACAAATTAAGAAAAAGTCAAGTTCATAATCAGTTAGTTCTTCTTTCATATTCAGATGTATTGACAGGTCTTTGGAATAGAAACAAATACAACCAAAGGCTTGAGGAATTGTCGCAGGCAAAATATAATACCTTTGGATATATTTATATCAAAATTAATAAACTTAAAGAGATAAATGCCCTTTATGGCGAGCAATACGGTGATGAACTTATCAAAAGAGCCAGTTATTTAATGGAACAGAGTTTAAGCCCGAATCTTTTTCGTTTAGCCGGTAATGATTATATATCGCTTCATCCAAATTTTACATCTGACGAGTTTAACTGTGTTCTTTTATCTTTAAAGGAAGATCTTAAAGAGCATAATGACATATCTCTTTCCATAGGTCGTATTTATCAACATAAAAAGGTTGATATTCGTAAAGGTATTTCACAATCCTATGACATGATGTTTGCCGAAAGGCAAAAAATATATAAGAGTAATAGTGATGGAATAGTGCAAAGTCGTCAAAATCCGGTACAAATTATTCTAGATGAAATACGTTCTGGTTGTTTTACGGTTTATTTGCAGCCTAAAGTGGACTTAGTCACAGAGGAAATAACCTCTGTGGAAGCCCTTGTTCGTAAATTTGATAAAAATGGCAAGATGATTCCGCCGGATCACTTTATTCCAATTTATGAGCAAGAGGGTACAATAAGACATATCGACTTTTATGTACTTGAAGAAGTGTGTAAACTATTAAATAGGCTTTTGGATAAAGGTATTGCCCTTAGAGTTGCTGTTAATTTTTCAAGAGTAACTTTTTTATCAGCTAGTTTGTTGGATGAAATTATATCTATATGCGCAATGTATAAGGTGCCTCATGAATATATCAAGATTGAAATTACAGAAAGCATTGATAAAATGGACTTTGAGTTTTATGATAAGAAACTTAAAAAAATCAAAAATGCCGGATTTGAAATTTCTCTAGATGATTTTGGTGCTAAGCATTCAAACTTGTTAATGCTTACAATGACTGAATTTAGTGAGGTAAAAATTGACAAGGGTTTAATAGATTATATTACGCAAAGTGCGCAAAATAGAGCCTTGGTAAAAAATATTCTTAAAATGATTACTGAACTAGGAACATCTATTTGTGTTGCTGAAGGTATTGAAACAAAAGAACAAAAAGACTTGATTTTAGAGTTTGGTTGTACATACGGGCAAGGTTACTTTTTTTATAGACCCATGCCTGTTGAAGAATTTTTATTAACTTATGAAATGAGTATTAATAAATCTCATTTGCCGCATACGATTAAACATGATTACAAACTGAATTTTAACCTTAGCTACAATGAAATGGCGTCAATTATAGATGCAATGCCTTTTTGCTTATCCATCCTTAGTACGGATAAAAACATTATTTCTTGTAATCAGTGTTTGCTAGAAACTTTTGGATTTACTACTAAAGAGGAGTTTCTATCTCAATTCTTTTCATTGTCACCAGAATATCAACCAAATGGGATAAGTTCTAGTGAACTTACC
>CAYJDL010000008.1:0-8205 GCA_964368885.1 uncultured Desulfovibrionaceae bacterium
AGAAACAAAAAATTTCCTTATAGCCCAAGGTCGAGAACAAGATTGGCAAGCTTTGACTGCTGATGAAAATGCTACTTATGATGCTGAATTAAAAATTGATTTATCAAGTATTGAACCCTTAGCTGCCACACCATCCATGCCGGATAAAGTTATGCGAGTAGCGGACTTAGCCGGACTTAAGGTTGATCAAGTGGGCATTGGTTCTTGTACTAATTCCTCATATGCTGACTTATGGCAAGTAGCAGAAGTTTTACGAGATAAATCTATTAATCCAGCAACATCAGCTTTAATTGCTCCCGGATCTAAACAAGTTTTGACCATGCTTGCAGCGGAAAATGCTTTACGAGATATTTTAATGGCAGGAGTACGTTTACTTGAATGCGCATGTGGCCCTTGTATTGGCATAGGTGGAGCACCTTCAAGTGGTGCTGTAACTGTACGCACATTTAATAGAAATTTTGAAGGAAGAAGCGGAACTAAGGATGCTAAATGCTACTTGGTAAGTCCACTTACTGCTGCTCAAGTTGCTTTAAATGGTGAATTTACTGATCCTGCAACATGGGGACAAGCACCAAAAAAAGGCAATTTACCGCAAAATGTTCCAAGTATTAGTCATCTCTTTATTAAACCTGAGCCGGAAAATAGTGCAGTTGAAGTGCTTTATGGTCCAAACATTGTACCATTAGAAAGGTTTGATACTTTGCCGGAAATTTGCGAAGGTAGTGTTGTAATAGTTTTGCCAGATAATATTACAACCGATCATATTGTTCCGGCTACTGCTGAAATTTTACAATTGCGTTCTAATATTCCGGCCATTGCCGAATATGTGCTTACCAGAGTTGATGCTGATTTTCCAGCACGTGCCCGTACTGTTAACAATGGTATTATTGTCGCTAGGGAAAATTACGGACAGGGGTCTAGTCGTGAGCATGCGGCTATCTGCCCTAGGCATCTTGGCATTCGCTGTTTAATTACTTGTTCATTAGCTCGTATTCACAGGGCTAATTTGGTTAATTTTGGTATTTTACCATTGTTATTTGTTAATACAAGCGACTATGACTATGTGCAAGCTTCAATGTCGGTTAGTATTGATACAAGCAAAATTGAAGCAAGCAAAGAATGTTTTATTAATATTGGCGGTAAAGAAATCTTGGTTACCAACGATTTAAGTGAGCAAGAGCTGACTATTATTCGTGCTGGAGGTTTACTTAATACAGTACGCTAAATTTTAAATTGTCCCGTATGACTGTATTTTCATATTGTCGTGCGGGGCAACTGTACATATTATAGTAAAGTACTATGGAAATAATCGAAATATTTATTTTAAGCTTCGCTTTATCTATAGACACTGCCTCTGTAGCTTTGGGCGTAAGTTTGCAACAAAGTTGTTCACTTAAACAAACAATGCGCATGTCTTGTGCTTTTGCTTTTTTTCATGGAATTATGCTTATTATCGGATGGACTCTTGGAACACAAGCTCATGATTTAATTGATTCTTATGCTCATTGGATAGCTTTTGCGGTGTTTGCCTATCTTGGCGGAAAAATGCTTTTTGAATCTACTCAGGATAGTGATGAATTAACCTCGGATCCTACCAAAGGGTATACGCTTTTTATGCTATCTATAGTGACAAGCATTGATGCCTTAGGGATTGGTATTTCATTTTCTGCGCTTGAAATGTCTATAGAGGTGCCAGTATTAATCATAGTGATTGTTTGTTTTTCTTTAACTGCCTTAGTAATGCTTTTTGGTAGAGTAGTTTTGCGAGAAAGTACATACCTTAGCGTATATGCTAATAAACTTGGAGGTATATTGTTAATTTTGCTTGGGCTGGACGTTCTTTATGAACATAATGTTTTTTAGAGACTTGACAAGTAAACTTTTCTTTTAATACAATTATGTAATGATTTTTAAATTGCATTATTATTTAAATATTTAGTTAGATGTGGTTTTATTGCTTTTTTCTCTAACAATTCTTTGGCAAAAAGGAGAAATAGTTCATGAAGGGTAAGATTTTCTATTTATTTTGTTTTTTCATATTCTATTGTACGTTGCCGGTCTATGCTGAAACAATGGATCTTTACGGAGTTTTTGAAACAACAACTAAAGGTAAAGCTACAAAATCTGCTAAAAAAAAAGTAGTTAAGGTTAATGCTTATACTGTAGAAACTATTGCCAAAGAGCTCTCCAAGTGGTCAGGACTTAACTTTGCTATAAATGATTTTACCCTTAAGGGTAAAGAAATATTTATAGACTGGTCGCCATCAGCCTCCTTTTTCTCTTCAAAAATGCCTACAATCCCCAAAAAAACTTTTCGCTTTAAAAATATAAATACATTAGCTTGGTTTATGTTAGATTCTCTATATATTAGCCTTTTAGAAAATTTTGATTTGACTTCAATTGTTTATACCATGGATGGTGGAAAAAAACTTGTTATTGATAACCTTTCTCCAATAAATGAATTTCCATTAAATCAAGCTTATAAAGGTAGTAAAGCTTACTTTCCAAAAAATAATAAGTCAATAAATTCAAAGGAAAATGTTCAAACTAAAAACTCAAATATGATGGCTGATGAGCAAATATTTGCACGCACAAAGGGGAGGTGGCGTTTACAAGGTAAAGACAGTGCAGTTAGTCTTATTATTATGGATGGTCGTGGTGGGTTTACATCTTATTCTATGGTAGGTACTTTAAAAAATAAAGGATACTTAGAGTATAATCAAGATGAAGAGCAAGGTCGCTTTGAGATGTTTGGTCTGGATAAAAATTTTATTGCTTCTTTCTATTTTGAGGATGATGAACAATTTCAGTTTGATGAAGGTCAACATATATATGCAAAAGAAAGCGATTTGAATAATTAAAATTCAAAAATTATTACTATTTGCTGTTATGCTAAATTGTAATATTAGAAAGTAAATATAGTGCAATGTTGCATTAAAAGCAATCTTTAACAAGTTGAGATGAAAATGAAAAAAAACTCTTTTTTTAAATCATTTCTTGCTATTTTTATACTTAGCTTAGTATTAGCTGCTAATGTATCCTTAGCTAAAAAAATTCCAGATCCGAATTTAAGTGGGGAAGAAATTATAAAAATATTAGAAAATAATAATAAAGTATTTCAACAATCATTACAAAACAATGCTGATATTTCCCTTAATAAAAGAATTGTAACGGCAACTGATGGTCAAAAACCTTATGCGGCAGTTGTGGCTTGTGCAGATTCAAGGGTGCCCCCCGAACATGTTTTTTTAGCTGGAATTGGAGAGTTATTTGTCATTAGAAATGCAGGTAATGTTATTGGAAATCATGAACTTGGAAGCATTGAGTACGCAGTAAATACTCTTGGAGTGAAGCTTGTGATAATTTTAGGTCACACTCATTGCGGAGCTGTGGGTGCTGCTTTGGATATAGATAAATATATCGGTCAATATTCGCAATTGTATGATGTAATACACGATATTAGTAGGGCAGTTTCTAAGGAAAATGATCCTAGAGCGGCGGAAATAAAGAATGTTGAGCATAGTATCCAAAATATTTTAGATTATCCAATACTTAAAAAGGCGTTAAAGGAAAAAAATGTTTTGCTTCGTGGTGCTCTTTATTCAATTAAAACAGGCAAGGTAGAGTTTCTTACTCCTAAGGAATAATAATTTTATGAAAGCAATTTATTTTATACTAATCTGTTTAGGTATTTTTATGCAATCAAATCAAATTTACGCACAAGAAATGTTACAATATAAGATTGACGACTATACAGTTTATATATTGCCTGAAGATATTCTAAGTGCTAATACAGGTATTTTCAGAGGTGCAAGCCCAGAAGATATAAAAAAATATATGGATAGTAGAAACTTTCCAATGTATTTAAATGTTGTACTGATTAAAAGTCCTAAGCATAATATCTTAATAGATGGAGGGTATGGCAGTCAACTATTCAATCACTTAGAAAAACTTAATATTTCACCTGAAGAAATTGATCATATTTTGCTAACTCATATGCATCCGGATCATATAGGCGGTCTTATTAAAGATAATAAAGCTGCATTTCCAAATGCTACCCTTTGGTTAGCCAAACAGGAAAAGGACTATTGGACAGATAAGCAAATCCAAAATTCACAGACTAAGATGAAGCAACAAGGCTTTATAGATGGTCAAAACCTTTTGGCACTTTATGGTGAAAAAGTACAGACCTTTAACCCAAATCATCTTGGGGAAAGTCCAACCATATTAGAAAATGGCATTAAAGCAATTTCCGCCTTTGGTCATACTCCAGGGCATACAGCATTTTCAGTGGGAAAAGATGAGAATGAGGTAATAATTTGGGGTGATTTAGTACATGTACAAAAAATTCAGCTTCCCTTGCCTAGGGTTAGTTTAATTTTTGATGTGGATAGTGAACAAGCCATTGCTACTAGGTTGGAAATGTTAGAATTTATAGAGAAAAATGGTCTTAAAGTCATTGGTATGCATCTTGACCCGCAAGGGATAAGCCGTTTACAAAAAAGTGGCGATGGTTATAAATTAGTCAATCCTTAAAAGCATTATAATTTGTTTTTTTTCAGGAATATTTCTCCAATAAATGATGTCTTTTGGGTCGAGGTGTTATGCCCATGAAGTGTGATTTTGTCGCTCATATTTGCCTCCATATGAAAGACATCATTAAGTTTTAGCTCTGAACAAAAGTATATACCAAATCCTTGTATTTTAGACATATCAGCGTGTTCATCCGGTAAAGCATCAAAAATAAATTCACCGTAACGGCAATTATTAACATGACCGAAGGCGTCTATAAAACTACGAAAAACAGTACGTTCTCCTATTTTTTTAAAAGACAGTTTTTCTTTAAACACAGGGCTTGCGTCTAAGGTAAATTCAGGATGGGGGCTTTGCAGTGTAAAGGGGAGCTCTGATTTTCTATAGATACTTTGTGTGCTAAAGTCCATAAGAACAGAGTACATGGTGGCTACAAAAACTATATTTCCGTCAGCATCAAAAGCTTTAAGCTCACGCCTAAAGTAAATGCGTTTACGCTCACTATGCCAAGTGCGTATATGTAAATTTGCGCAGCCTTGAATATGTTTTTTTATGTCAATATGCAAACTGACCATAACCCAGCCTAACTTTTTTTCTAAGCAAGAGCTAAAGTCCACCTTATATAAGCTTAAATGTTCGTCAATGACTTTGCCTATAATATGCTGATAGCCGTGAGGTTTTATATATCCTTGTGCATCTAAATAGGCAAAATCTACTTTAACTTTGTGTATATGTTGTTGCTCTGTATTCATTTTTTCTCTATACGCTATATGTTTAAAAAAAGCGATATTTTTAAGTGTCCAAAAATTTTTATTGAAAGTTTTTTGGAAAGGCCGACCCTACGGGCGCAAAGCCGTTTGGGGAAAACTTTTTTCAAAAAAAATTTTCCCCAAAGAAAAAAAGAATAAATCAGCGTTTTCTTAAAATTACCAACGCTTTTTAAGCCAAAGTGACACGTTAACAAGTCCAATTAACACAGGTACTTCTACTAGTGGTCCAATAACAGCAACAAAGGCTTCTCCGGAATTTAATCCAAATACAGCAATTGCAACAGCTATAGCAAGCTCAAAGTTGTTAGATGCTGCTGTGAAGGATAGGGTTGCAGATTGAGGGTAGGTGGCTCCAACCTTCTTAGATAAAAAGAAAGACACTATAAACATAACCAAGAAGTAGATTAAAAGCGGTATAGCAACTTTAATTACGTCAAAAGGTAGTTCTACTATAATATCACCCTTTAATGAGAACATGATTAATATGGTGAAAAGTAAAGCTCTTAATGCCCATGGACCTACTTTTGGTAAAAATTCATTTTCATACCAGTCAATGCCTCTGATTTTTACACCGTATAGGCGAGAAAGCATTCCGGCAATAAAGGGTATGCCAAGATAAATAAAGACACTTTCGGCAATTTGACCCATGCTTATATCAACAACTGCGCCTTGAAAACCAAACCAACTAGGTAAGACTGTTATAAATATATAAGCATAGACTGAAAAGAATACTACTTGGAATACGGAGTTAAAGGCTACTAAACCTGCGCAATACTCTGTGTCGCCTCCTGCTAAGTCATTCCATAAAATTACCATGGCAATACAACGTGCAAGCCCGATAAGAATAAGACCTACAAAGTAATGATTGTCGCCGGCAAGAAAAATCATAGCAAGGCAAAACATTAAAATTGGACCAATTATCCAGTTTTGAACTAAGGAAAGCAAGAGGATTTTTTTATTCCTAAATACTTGCCCAAGCTCTTCGTATTTTACTTTTGCCAATGGAGGATACATCATGATGATTAAACCTATGGCAATGGGGATGTTGGTTGTTCCTACCTGAAAATAGTTGATACCATCTTTAATGCTTGGAAAAAGCCAGCCTGCGCCAACGCCTATACCCATTGCAAGGAAAATCCAAAGGGTTAAGTATCTGTCAAGAAAAGATAATTTTTGTAAAGTTGATTGTACCATGTTTCCTCCGGTGTTTTTAGCATTTTCCGCCGCAAGCGCAACCACTATTTGTAGCATTACCTGAAGCTGTTGATATATCGTTATTATCTAACCAAGAAGCAATTTCAGTCTTGGTAGGTACTTTGCCAATGCATTTGATTTTACCGTCCACCATTACGGCCGGAGTTGAAAGCACGCCTGCCGCCATCATTTCTTTAAGGTCAGTGACTTTGGTGACAGTACTTTTGTCGCCTTTTGCCTCTAAAACTTCACGCACTAACTTTTCAACTTCACTGCAACGAGTGCAGCCCGGTCCAAAAACCTTAATTTCCATAACATTCTCTCCTAAAATATTAAACGATATATGGGCCTAAAAAGTTAAAGCCCCAGCCTACCAAGGTAAATATAATCCATAAATAAATCAAAAATGTCATTTGAAGTTTTATGGTCATAATTTGTCGTAATAGCATAAATTCCGGCAAGGATGCCGCAACAGCACTCATACAAAAAGCCATAGTTGTTCCAATGGGTAAGCCTTTAACTAACAGGCTTTCCATGATAGGTACTATGCCAGTAACGCTCGAATATAATGGAATACCAACGAAAACCGAAGCCGGAACCGTCCACCATTGCCCTGCGCCAAGGTTTTCGGCAAACCAATTTTCAGGCACATATCCATGCAGCAAGGCACCAAGCCCAACACCGATAAAAACCCACTTCCAAACTCGTTGAAAGATAATTTTTGTTTCGCTTAAGGCAAATTCATGTCTTTCTTTTAAAGTGTAGGAAGTTTTACTTTCTCCATCTTGCACCACATGTGCAGGTGCATTTTCCATGGTTTCCTTAATAAAAGGTTGTAACCAACGCTCCGCCTTAATAGTATCCATGAAAAACCCGCCAACTATACCAGCAAGCATACCCACAACAACATAGATTAAAGTAAACTTCCATCCAAGCAAAGACCACAGTAATACAACTGCAATTTCATTGATAAGAGGTGACGTAATTAAAAATGACATTGTAATCCCAACAGGAATGCGGGACATGGTAAAGCCAAGAAATAAAGGTATGCTTGAACACGAACAAAATGGAGTGATGGATCCAAAAAGAGCACCAAAAAAATAACCGATACCACGTTTTTTACCGGCTAAGTAATTGCGTACCCTTTCGATATTAAGTGAAGCTCTAAGACAAGCTAAAATATATATAAGCGATACTAATAATAACAGTATTTTAACTGTGTCATATAAGAAAAATTGTAATGCAGCCCCTAGATATTCTTTAGAGTTAAGCCCCATAACTCCTACAACATGATGAGAAAAATCTAATATGCTTAAATAGACAATTAGCCATGCTATGGCTAGACCAATAAATTTTACGATGTATCTAATGTTCCAATTTTTCATGCTCATAATCAATCCTAGTTGTTTTAATTTTTATTGTTTTAATACTTGTTGAACTATCGATGTATTATTTAAAAAAAATTTCCTTTAAATATTCGAAATTGGGGGCAATAAATCATTATCAACATTAGCAGCAGCCCGAAATTTGCGACAAGCTGATGGGTTGTCATGACAACAGTTTTCAGTTAAAAAACCTACAATCTCAAGCATCAGGGGAATATTTGCTTTATAGCGCATAAACCTGCCTTCACGTTCAACTTGCGCAAGACCACTTTGGACAATTGCCTTTAAGTGAAAAGATAAATTAGTTGATGGAATGCTTAAGG
>CAYJDL010000008.1:8215-24204 GCA_964368885.1 uncultured Desulfovibrionaceae bacterium
TAAGGTTTTTGCAATTTCTCCAGCAACAAGCCCATGAGGGGCACTTTTAACTAAAAGACGGAAAATATCCAATCGATGTTCTGATGATAGGGCTTCAAAAAGCTTGCTGACGTTTTTACTTTCCATAGGTTTTAATTCAACATTATTTGAAATATGTCAAGAGAAATTTTCAAATAAACTTTTATGGAACAACTAAAGGCATAGTAAATGTTATAATTATATTATATTCTAAGTAATTATTTTAATATTTATTAAATATTGACAGTTAAGTCAAAGCATGTTCATTTAGCAATAGAAAAAAATCTGTCAAGGAGATTTTCATGAGATTGAAACTTTTTTATTCTTTTACTTTATTTGTTTGTATTTTTTTTCCCCTATACGATAGTCATGCTTTTTTTGGCGATGATAATATAAGCATTGTTCAAGATGCTAAATTTTTTGAAGAAAATAAGAAAAATATTGAAGATGTACTTGATGATTATAACTTTTGTAGCGATGGTACTTGGTATAAAAAAGACTTCAAGCAAGATATTAAATATGTAATATATAGATGCGAATATTCTCCAGAGCAAAGACTTGTTACAGCATTGCAAAATAAGCACATTGTGGACAAAGAACTTATAAAAAATGTTATCGCAAAGTTCAAAAAAGATAAATTTATAAAAGATTTAGCTAGCGATTTGCTTTTTTACTTTAAAGCCAATGCAGAAAAAGAAGAGTTTAAATTTTCAGGTTTAAGCTACACATATAATGGTGAAGAACAGGCAATAAACTCTGGTGAAGTGTCAAAATATATTGATAATATTGTAAACAATAGACCTATTGCATTGCCTTTATCAGAACAAGAAAATAAACGATTGATTTATACTTTGCAGAAAATCTTGTTAAATTCACAAAAAAGCTATGAAAGTACAAAGATTATTTCGGAAAACAGTGACATTTCTCAAACTGACATTAAGGAAGTTTCCTTAAAGGCAAACCTAAATAATTTCGTTTTTAACGACGATTTACTATCAATTTCTGCAAGTTTAAGCATCAGTATTTCTAGTATGCCTCCAAAGATTCCTGATGAAGGTTATTTTTTGAAATACTTTAAGGCGGCTTTAGCTGAGCAACCAAAAGTTTTACATAAAATGACTATTCCGGTTGCTTTAGAAGTAAATGCTCGAAACCCTAAGGCATTTAATTTTGTCAGTGTGGATAAGTTAGCTTTGTTTAGCTTTAATAAAAATGATTTAAATGTAGTTGAACCTAAGGAAATATATATTGCCTACCAGCAGGTAGCAGAGAAAAAATTAAATAATATTATTGAGCTGAATACAAAAAAAACTACCAAGGCTCAATTTGTCATTGAAGATATTATAGGAAATTATGGTTATAATTATCCTGGTATGGAAGGCAGTGCCAGTATTGATGCTGTTGAAGGTCATCCTAATCGAGTACGTCTTAATGTAAAAACTGTTAATGTAAAAGCTTTGCACCTTTGTCAATATAATGGTCTTTGTGCTTTTGAAGATAATAAATTTATCTGCTCAATTAAAAATGTACCGCAAGGAATGGAAAATACTTTTGAGATGCATGCTCTGGAAGATGCATTTTCCATAATGTCAAGTCCTGCTTTTTTATGTGGAGCACGAGGATTTATGCATGGTGATTATTCAAGGTGCAATGATGAATCAAGTGGTCCTTTGTCTATGCTAGTTATTCCGGTAGAGATTATTGATGAATCTGATAAGTTTATAGTTAGGTTTAATGATAATGGTTCTGAATCTTTAGATTTTATTAGCAAGGAGCAGGCTGAGTTTCTTGAAAATATGATTGGCAAAAAAGTTTTAGTTTATTACAATCAAAATCAAATTTGGGATAGTACAAGAAACTTTTGCAAGCGATCTAAGGAAATAATAGATATAAAGGATGCTAGCCAACCTGCAGTAAAAATGTTGGGGGGTTACAGCTATTTAAATGGTGATGTACAAGGAACAGCTTATATTGAGCCTGACTTTGAATCTAAGGCAATTTTTAAAATCCATTTGAATAATTACAGTAAAGACTTAGAAAAAAACTGTCAATTTGCTGGTGCATGTTATCCAGAAGGCAACGGTTTTATATGTAAATCTTTTGATGAAATAGCTAGCTCAAAGGAATTTTTTGAGATTATTCCTACCCCTGAAGGTTTTACTGTTCCAGTAAACAGTACAAATAGTTGTAAATATAAAAACTTTATGAGTGGGCAATATAGCAAATGCGAAAAAACAACATTTGGTATTTTTAGTATATCCGGTGTTTTGCAGGAAATTATTCATGATAGTTTTATGTTTACTACCATGGAGCTGGATTCTGATGGATATAAAATATTGATACGTCTTGACAATGAACAAGTTAGCAATGCGCAAAGTCTTATAGGTAAAAAACTTTTTGTTACTTATGAGGATGAGCAGTATTGGGATTTGCATGATCGAACTTGCATAAGAGAAAAGCGTCTATTAAGTATGCAAGAAATAAAAAAAGTTCAAGAAAGCTTGCTTGGTAGATTTAAGCATGAAGCGCAAAATGTTCAAGGTTCGGCTATTATTACTTCAGTTCAAGACAATCCTGAAGCATTTAATTTAGAGTTGTTAAATATAGGCGATATTTCTCAGCAAAAGTGTACTTTTTCTGGCATGTGCGTTGCAAGGGGAGCAGGCTTTGTTTGTCAAGGTTTCGAATCAGACGGAAAAAATAAGAATATTTTAACTCTTATCCCAAGCGAGGATGGTTTTAATATTCCCATGCATTTTGAATCAACTTGCCAAATGAAAGGTTTAAAAACCGGAAAATACACAAAATGCATAGAGAAAACTTTAAATTCAGGTGCAGTTACCGGAGTATTAACCAAATTAGAAGAAGGCGAATTGAATAATATTGTTCTAAATGTACAAATTAATGATAGACAAATGCAACTTTACGCACCTATACAGCAACTTAAAGTGCTTAAGGCATTGCTTGGTAAAAATGTTTTGGTACATTATCAAGATGTGCAAAGTTGGCACGAAGAACAAAAACTTTGTTTTCAATTGCGTACTTTTACTACTATTAAGGAAGTTAAGTAACAATTATAAGTATTTAAATATACTTAAATTGCATTATAAGAAATTTTGATATAGGTGATACTCATACAAAATTATGTCGATTCTTAAGGAAATACTAAAAAAAAACCAAACTTGTCGTCTTGCTCGTAGCGGTATGGCAAGTCGTTGCCGTCTTGCATTAAAATGCTTAGAAGAAGAAAGAAGCTGTGTACTGTTGGTGCGCAATAGGGAAGAAATGAATGCTGCCAAGGGTTTATTGACCCTTTTTTCCGCACATCTTTCCTATGCCAGCCCTAGTACCAATACTTTAAGTTGGCAATCTTCTTTGCTTTTTATGCCCTTAGGACTTATACCTAGTCAAGGTGTCAAGCACAATGTGTGGGCTCAATGTATGTCTACGCTTTATGGGCTAAGCTATAAAAAACCTACATGTTTAGTCTTAAGTCTTGAACATCTTTTACTTAAGTATATGCCATTAAATTTTTTTGATTCCCATGAATTATCTTTAAATGTGGGGGCAGAAATTTCTCCTGAATTGCTGATAGATCAAGCTATTCAATGGGGTTATGAGCGTGTACAAATGGTATCAAGGGCAGGAGATTTGGCCAGGCGTGGTGACATTTTAGATATTTTTCCACCCGGTTATGAAAAACCCATACGCTTAGAGTTTTTTGGCGACTTATTAGAAGATATGCGTCTTTTTGATGCTCAATCACAACGTTCTTTAATGGCTATTACTCAAGCTACTGTATTGGCACCCATGCCTTTTTCTTGTGATGCCAATTCCTCTCAAAAGGCAGTGCAACGCTGGGAACGATTGCTTCAAAAGAACTTGCTTGATGAAAACTACGTTCATGATTTTAAAAAAAATCTGCATAATGGCGGCAATGGTTTGCTTCCGGGGATTTTTTACGATGCACCAACTGTACTTGAAGAATGGTTAAATAAAGATTGTGTGTGGTTATTGCCGGGACAGGCTGACTTAAAAGAAGAGCTTGAGAGTTTTAAAAGGGTTTTAACAGAGCGTTTGGAAAGTGAAGAAAATATTGTTCCACAACCGGTTCGCCTAGCCTTAAGAGATGTGGAAACTTTATTTATACTTTGGGAAAATCCGAAAATTTTAGCTGTTTATCAAGAACCCATGGTGATGGGCAGTGTTGACTTTAGGGAATTTGACGACCAAAAAACTGACATTGTTGATTTGCAAGAAAGACAAGTGCATAATTTTATTGAGCTTTTTGTGCGTAATCTTAGTGAAAACAATGCAGATCAAGATGAAGAAAATGTAAAGTTAAAAGATAGACCTTGGCAACAACTTATTGAAGGTCTTAAGCTTTGGCAAAGCGAAAAGCAACAAGTATTGCTTTCTTTTACAACTGAACGTAGTAGGGCAAAATTTTTAGCTTTGGCTGAACAAGATGGACTTTTGCCGCATTTACGATATGCACCTAACGTAAAAGGTTTATTTGCTTTAATTTCACCATGGCGTGGCGGCGTTGATGTTTTATGGGATAATGTACGCATTTTAGGCGAAGATATAATCTATCCTAAGGCTGAAAATCGTAAACGCACAGCGGCCGGAGCTTTTAAGGGGCTTGATCGCTTTGAAGACTTAAGTGCGGGAGATTTACTTGTGCATAGGGATTATGGTATTGCTCGTTTTCAGGGTTTACACCATATGCAAATTGGACAAGTTCATAATGATTACTTGCTCTTGGAGTATTCAGGTTCAGATAAACTTTATGTTCCTGCAGATCGCTTAGCTTTAATACAGCGTTTTAAAGGCGGCGATGGCATAGAGCCGAGCCTTGATAAATTAGGTGGAAGTCAGTGGCAAAGCAGTAAGGAAAAAGCTCGAAAAGCCATTGAAAAAATTGCGGCAGATCTTGTTGAGATGTATGCTTATCGTAAAGTTACAAAGGGCTATAATTATGGCCCTCCAGATGAATTATTTCATGAATTTGAAGCTACTTTTGGCTTTGAAGAGACACCGGATCAAGCCAAAGCAATTCAAGATGTTTTAGATGATATGCAAAAAAGCCAACCTATGGACAGGTTGGTTTGCGGTGATGTGGGCTTTGGCAAAACAGAGGTTGCCTTGCGAGCTTCCTTTAGAGCCGCCGCAGAGGGGCGTCAAGTAGCTTTGCTTTGTCCAACTACTGTTCTTGCTGAGCAACATTATCAGACTTTTCGTCAGCGTTTAGCAGGTTTTCCAGTTAACGTCGGTTTGTTAAGTCGTTTTGTAAGTAGGCAAAAACAAAAAGATGTTCTTAAATCGGCAGCTCAAGGACAAGTTGATATAGTTATTGGGACACATAGGCTTTTATCAAAAGATGTAAGTTTACCTAATTTGGGGCTGTTGATTTTGGATGAGGAACAAAGGTTTGGAGTGCGTCATAAAGAAAAATTAAAGGCACTTAAGAAAAATGTCGATGCCTTAACCCTTACAGCTACGCCCATTCCTCGCACATTACAGCTTTCAATGTCCGGAATTAGGGATCTTTCCATTATCGAAACAGCACCGCCTGAACGTAAGCCTGTTTCGACAGCCATTTTACAACGTGATGGCAAAATATTAAAAGAAGTTCTTGAACGTGAAATTCAGCGAGAAGGACAAGTATTTTGGGTTTATAATCGAGTTCAGGGACTGGAAAGGGTGTCGGAATATGTGCGTAACTTAATTCCCACGGCTCGTATTGGTATGGCACATGGACAGATGCCGGAAAAAAATCTTGAAGAGACTATGCACAAATTTTGGCATGGAGAGTTAGATGTTCTTGTTTGTACTTCAATAGTTGAATCGGGACTTGATTTTCCAAGAGCTAATACCCTTATTGTTGATCAAGCGCATATGTTTGGTCTTGGGCAACTTTATCAATTGCGAGGTAGGGTAGGTAGATCTAACAGACAAGCATACGCTTTTTTTGTAGTACCCCAAGAGGAACGGCTTTCAGATTTAGCAAGAGAGCGTTTGCGCATTATTTTAGAATTAGATTATCTGGGTGCTGGTTTTCAAGTTGCTATGGAAGATTTGCGTTTACGTGGAGCTGGTAATATTCTAGGAGAGGTGCAGTCCGGTCATATGACTCGCCTTGGCTTAGATTTATTTTTAGAAATGTTAGAGCAAGCTGTTAGTCGCTTAAAGGGCACACCAAGCTCTATAAGTGTTGAAACGGAATTAAATATAGGTGTTGCAGCTCACATACCAGAATCATATATTCAAGATGGGCGAGAGCGTTTACGCTATTATAAATCACTCAGCTCTGCTACAGATAATGCTAGCAGAGAGGATTTGGCTTTAACTATTCGGGATAGATTTGGTGCATTTCCAAAAGAATTTGAAAACTTTTTGACAATTTTAAATTTTAAGCAAAGTCTAAGTAAATTATCTGCTCAAAGAGCTGATATTTATGAAAATAAAATAAGTATGCAGTGGAAAAAAGGTCAAAGTAGTCTTGATGGTGAAAAGGTAGTTCAACTCATTAAAACAGGCAATAAATATAAACATAAAATTATCTTGCGCTCACCAACTACCTTGGAAATTCATTTTTCTCCTCAGGAAACATCTTTTGTGAAAAACCTTGAAAATGCAGAAGAATTATTGTTTTTTATGCAACTATCTTAATTTAAATGAAATTTTTTATAGATAATAAGTACAAAAGTGTTGAGAGAAGAGTTTTAATTTAATTATCTTCTATTAAGAAAAATAGATAGAGAAAAACTATTGAACTTTTTTTTCTTTTTAGTTAAGATTTACAAAAAGGTTTAGGGGTGGATTATAGTGCGTTTTGCTATGTGCCTTTTGATTTTATTATCGCTTGGGCTTGGGGGTTGTTTTGAAGCCGAAGTTCCGGCTAATATTGTAGCTACAGTAAATGGTCGACCAATAGTGCTTAAAACTGTACAGGCAATGCAAGAAGCTGATATGTCAGATCTTGGTATTTTTGAACAGTTTACATTGCATGAGTTGAGGGCTCAATACGGAAAAGCCATTGCCAATCTTATTGTTTATGAATTAATGTTGCAAGACCTTGAAAGTAAAGGTATTTTAATTACAAAGGAAATGATTGATGCCTTTGAGCAAAATGTCCGTTCAGATTATCCAGATGGTGAATTTGAAAATTACTTTGAGGAAAATGCTATTAATTTAGACGCATGGCGAGAAATCTTGCGTTATATAATTGCGCTACAGCATTTCACCAAAGAGTTTTTACGCAAGGGTTTTGTGGCTCCTGTGGATGAGGTAAGGTCTTATTATGAGCAAAATAAGGCTAGTTTTACTTTGGACGAAAATTACTTGTTATATGAAGCTATTAGCGCAAAAAAAGAAAATCTTGCAAAGATAAAAACTTTGGAGGATTTATTAGCAAAAAAAGCTATTCTTTCTCCTTATAAAATGCGTATTGATAAAGCTAATATGCCAAAAGAATGGCAAAAAAGAGTGTTTAAGTTAAAAGAAAATGCCTGCACAGAAGTATTTTCTCAAGATAAAGAATTTATTATTCTTTGTCTTGAAAAACATGAATTGAAAAAAACTCTCTCAGAAAGTCAAGCTTATATTTATATTGAAGAATTTTTGGCAGAGGAGTATATGATTGACTTTTTTGAAAGTTGGCTTAAGACTAAACTTGAAACAGCTGAGATTGAAGTTTCAAGGCACGTGATTAATGAACTATACAGATGAATTATACAAGTGAAAGTTGTCTTAGAGCTTTAATAAAGTTCTTGCTTTGTTGTGAACAATGAGTATTTATTGAAAGTGGTGTAAGGGATATTTAAGCTTTGAATGCTTTTTTGCGTTTTGTCTAGTTATGAGCTTTTTGTCGAATGTCTTAGGGTGTCATATTTTTTGCATTTTACGGAATTGACATAGAATTGTTTTAAGCTTTACAGTTAGAAAAATCTATAATTGAGTATGTGTTACTAGCGTAGTTTAAATTTTTGCTCTGAAGATTTTACTGTATTATGAGGGAGTTTTTGTGAAAAAGATTTGTATTATATGTTTAACTTTGTTGATGGTGTCAAACTTAGTTCATGCAGCCAACCTGAATCAAGTTGCTGCGGTAGTTAATGGAAAAATGATTTCCATGTACGACGTACAAGTTTCCTCCGCACCTGCTCTAGCAAAGGCAGGTCTTAATCCCAAAAAACCAGGAAACTCACCTAAGGTAATGACTATTTATCGTGAGGTATTAGACAATCTTATTTTAGACTTGCTTATTGCAGATGCTGCCGAAAAACAAGGGCTTACAGCTTCAAGTGCTGAAGTTGACGCTGAAATTGTGCGTATTATGCAGCAAAGTAATTTGACTAAAAAACAGTTTGAAAAGCAGTTAAGATCTGATGGAATGACTATTGCGGCTTATCAACGTAGACTGTCAAATGTTATATTAAAACAAAAACTTATGGGTGCCATGGTTGGTCGTAAAATTATTGTATCTCCGGATGAAGTGCGTGCATATTATGAAAATAACAAAGCTAAATTTATAACTAAAGCTGAAACCATTATTGCCTTGTTAGTTTATCCAAATAATATCAACCCTGCTAGCTATGCTGCTGAAATTGCAAAAGATACTTCACGTTTTGAAGCAGTTGTTAAGCAAATTTCAGAAGGTCCGAATAAGGCGGCAGGTGGAGTTGTAGGTGCTGTTGATTTTAAAAGAATGCCCCCTCAGCTGGCTAGCCTGATAAATAAACTGCCAGTAGGTGGAGTTACTCCTGTTATTATGCTTAATGGTAAAAGGAGTCAATTTAAAAAAGTTAAATCTTCCAAAGGTGGCGAGCAAATGTCTTTTCTTGAAGCTCAAAGCTTAGCGGATCAATTTGTGCGTGAGCCTCGTTTAAAGCAACGCTTTGAAGAGTATATGCAACAATTGCGCAGTAATGCGGTAATTGATATTCGTTTTTAAATTTATTTCTAGTGTTAAAATGAGCATATCAGACAATGAAAAATCTTTAGTCAGGGGATTTTTATTATGACAGATACATTAGAGAGTTTAGGACAGCTTTTGCGTGCAGAAAGAGAGACAAAAAATCTTTCTGTTGAGGATGTGGCAGATGGCCTAAAAATTAGTGTACGTGTCTTGCGAGCTTTGGAAGCTGGGGACAGCATTTCCTTACCGCATATAGTATATGTGCGTGGCTTTATAAGTGCTTATGGAAAATACCTTGATATGGATGTGCAAGGCTTGTTAGATTCTCCTGCTCTGAATGAACAAAAAGAGCCAAAGCCTTCGCCCGTTCCTTTTGAAAAGCCGGAAGCCAAAAAAAGAAAAAGCAAAGTTGGTGTAGTTTTTGTTGTTTTAGTATTTCTTGTCTTTGGTGGTGGAGTTGGAGTTTGGGCATATAAAAATACACAAGTGTTCTCAATGCTTAATACTAAGTTTCTTGGTACAGCTGAACCAGCACCGGCTCTGTCTAGACCACAAGCAAAAACTGTAACTACTGCTTTAAAAGTAGATGCAAAAACTGTTGTTTCTAAACCTGAAGTAAAGGACTTGAAGATTAGTATTCAGCAACAACCAGCTGTTGCTGTAAAGAAAGAGGTAGTGAAAACCAAGCCAGTGACCGAAGTGTCTAAAAATAATGCTAGTAGAGATAATGCTAATAAAGATAATGTTAATAGCACTGTTAAAAAACCTACTCCTGTAGCTATGTATGATCGAAAAGTAGAAAAAGATAATACTCCGCATTTAGGACCACATAAGGTCATTATTACTGCCCTTGCTGCAAGCTGGATACAGTCTGCTGCTGATAATACCGGAAAACGTAAGTTTTCATTGCAGCCGGGTGATACTTTTGCTTTAACTTTCGATTCGCAATTAAATCTTATCCTTGGGAATGCCGGCGGTGTGCAAATTCATTACAATGGAAGAAAAATGCCTCCTTTGGGCAAAAAAGGTGAAGAAAAATCAGTAACTTTTCCACCACAAACTTAAGAAAATGCTATGTAGTTGATGTTTTTGGGGAAAACTTATTGTGAATAAAAAACTTTCCCCAGAAACATATAATAGTTTAGTGTTTCCTAAGGAAAATTTTTTTGTTTAAAGCGTTTTGATGGGTGAAGGTAAAGTTTTTAGTTCAAAGACTTAAGCAAGATTAAAAGTCCCTCTTCTCTCTTCAAGAAATAATTTGCCTATTCTTCCTTTTACTTACTTGCTTAAATTGTAAAATTGAGAATGATTTGAAATGGAATGGAATGATTCTGCTATTGTTTTGCAGACAGGGAAATTTCGTGAAGCCGATTTATGGTTACGCATATTTTCAAAAAAACGTGGTTTGATAACTGTTTTTGCTTTTGGAGGCAGTCGAAGTAGACGGCGTTTTTGTGGTTGTTTAGATATTCTAAATACCATTGCTTGTCGTGTAAAATCTAGTGCAAATGGACAATATTTAGCTCTTGTAGAGAGTTCATTATTGCATGGTCCACAAAAGTTGCGACATGATTTATCTCGCTTAGGTATGTTTACAAATTGCATACGGTTTTTAGAAGTTTTGGGTATCAATCAGGAAGGATCTCAAATAAGCTATGCTTTATTGCAACAAATGGTAACTCTTTTTGAAGGTCAAAATACTCCACATTTTCTTATACCAATTTTTTTTAGACTGCGTATAGCTTGTGAACAAGGCTTTGCACCAGCTTGGAAAAATTGTGCTATTTGTCATAAATCACTTGAAAGTGTCAATGGTATTTTTCATATGAACGAGGGTATTTGTCGCTGTGAGGACTGTAATCCCAAAGGATTATCCTTAGCTTATGCTATGAAATTGCCAGTAAAAACATTACAACTTTTACTTAAAGTTCAGCATGATGCACCTGAAAATTGGGATATTAATACTTTGGATTTTGCTCAAAAGCAAACATGTTTAAAAGCTATAGATGGTTTTGTGCAATTTCATCTTGGTATTACATGGGAAGAAGGTCGATTTCGGCGTAACTAATGGATAATGTTAACTTATAGAGGTCATAGATGTATTTTCAAGATATTATACTTAATTTACAAAATTATTGGGCTAAACATGGTTGTGTCATAGAGCAAGCAATGGACATTGAATGTGGAGCAGGAACATTTAATCCGCATACTTTTTTGAGGGTAATTGGGCCTGAGCCTTGGTCAGTAGCTTATGTGGAACCATCAAGAAGACCTACGGATGGACGATATGGAGAAAATCCAAATCGTTTACAACGGTATTTTCAATTTCAAGTCATTTTAAAACCATCTCCTGAAAATGTTCAAGAGTTATATTTAGAAAGTTTAAGTGTTTTGGGTCTTGACGCTTCAAAAAATGATATTCGTTTTGTGGAAGATGATTGGGAATCACCTACTCTTGGAGCCTGGGGGCTTGGCTGGGAAGTGTGGCTTAATGGTATGGAAGTGACTCAATTTACATATTTTCAACAAGTTGGGGGCATAGATTTGCCGCTAATTAGCGTAGAATTAACCTATGGTCTTGAACGGCTTGCCATGTACTTACAAGGTGTTGAATCTGTTTATGAATTAAAATGGAACGAGCATGTAACCTATGGAGATCTTTACCATCAAAATGAAGTTGAGCAATCACGCTATAACTTTGAAGAAAGTAATGCAAAAATGCTCTTACTTTTTTTTAATGAATGTGAAAGCGAGTGTAAAAAGCTCTTGGACTTAAATTTGCCTTGGCCAGCCTATGATTATTGCCTTAAATGTTCGCATACTTTTAATTTATTAGATGCAAGAGGTGCAATTTCAATCACCGAGCGAACCGGATATATTGGGCGAGTGCGTGCTTTGGCTTCAGGCGTTGCTAGATTATACGCAGAACAACGTGAAAAACTTGGCTATCCTATGGTCAAGGAAAGTGATAAAGGAAGGTAAAAAATGTCTTTATTTGTTTTGGAAATAGGCAGTGAAGAATTGCCAGCACGTTTTTTGCCTACTCAAGAAAAGGAATTGTATAAACGCTTTTGCATTGCTCTTGAAGAAAATAGTATTGCTTACAACAAAGTACAAGTTTTATGTAGTCCCAGACGAGCAGTAGTTATTGTTGAAGATATAAATCCAATTCAAGCCCAAAGGGAAGAAGTTGTTTCGGGACCACCTAAGCGTATAGCATTTGATGATAGTGGTAAACCAAGTAAGGCTCTTGAGGGTTTTTTGCGAACTAATAATGTTAACTTGGAAGATGTTTTTTTTGAGGAGACTGCTAAGGGTGCTTATGTAACGGTGCGTAAAAAGGTTGGAGGTGCCTCAACTGCAAAGTTATTGGAAGAAATTTGCCCTACAATCATTAATGCTCTACCTTTTGCAAAAAAAATGCGCTGGGGCAGTCAGCCAATGGCTTATGCACGGCCTTTACGTTGGATTTTAGCCCTTTTTGAGTCAGAAGTAGTGCCATTTAGTGTAGGACCTGTTACTTCTGATAGAATATCATGGGGACATCGCCTACATACTAGGCAAAATGATCAAAATATTAAAATTCATATAGCAAATGCCAGTGACTATCTGCATACTGTTCGCAATGTTGGTGGTGTAGAACCAGATGCAAGCTTACGCCGTCAAATAATAATAGAAAAGGGGAATGCTGCGGCAAAAGCCATAGATGCCAGTGTTCTTTGGCAAGAGAGTTTATTAGACGAGGTACAGGGACTTTGTGAACATCCTGTGCCAATGATAGGTAATTTTGATCCAGCATTTCTTGAAGTTCCAAGCGAAGCTTTATTAACAAGCATGCAAAGCCATCAAAAAAGTTTTGGACTACAAGATGCTTCAGGAAAACTTTTACCACACTTTCTTACTGTGTTAAATATGACTGCTCCTGATATAAGCATAGTTCAAAAAGGCTGGGAGCGTGTTTTGCGGGCACGTTTGGAAGATGCACGATTTTTCTGGGAAAGTGATTGTAATTGTTCATTGGAAATGTGGCTAGATAAATTAGATAATGTTATTTTTCTTGGTCCGTTAGGTTCTATGGGTGATAAAACCAGAAGACTTGAGCAATTATGCCTATGGCTTGCTAATAACTGCGCCCCTGACTTACAGCCTGCTGATGTTGCAAGAGCAGGGCGTTTGTCCAAAGCAGATTTAGTTTCGGGAATGGTAGGTGAATTTGATACATTGCAAGGTATTATGGGTGGAATTTATGCAAGGAAAAAAAATGAATCTGAAATTGTAGCTCACGCCTTACAAGAACAATATCTTCCTGCTGGTCCTGATAGTGCTGTGCCCAGTACTTTACTTGGTGCTTTACTGTCTATGGCAGATAAAGCGGATTCTTTGGTAGGTTGCTTTGGTCTTGGTATGATTCCTACAGGTGCAGCTGATCCAAATGGTTTGCGGCGTGCAGTGCTTGGAATAACACGTTGTATTTTAGAGTTTAAGTTAAATGTTAGTATAAGAAATTTCTTTGAACAAGCTTTGGAGCTTTACGGTCAAAAACAATGGAAATTAGATAAAGATGCTTGCATAGAAAAGCTAGAAGAATTTTTCTTTGCTCGCCTGAAAAATTATTGGCAAGGGCAGGGATATGATACTTTATTAGTTGAAGCCATTTTAAATACTCAAAGTATTGATATTTATAATGCCTCTAAACGTCTTGATGCTTTAGCTAAATTGCATACAAGTGAGCATTATATTTCGGCTGTGCAAACTTTTAAGCGTGTTTCAAATATTATTCGTAAGCAAGGTCAAGAATATGACTTGGATGGAAACTATCTTATTGATTTGCTAGAAGAAAATGCTGAGAAAGCATTATCGGAAAGATTGAATAGTCTTTTACCTCGATTTGATGAACATTGGGAAAAAGAAAATTATGCTGAAATACCTAGCTTACTATTAGAGGTACGCCCAGCTATAGATAATTTTTTCGATTCAACTATGGTAATGTGTGAAGATGAAAAAATTCGCAAAAATAGATTGAATATGCTGAAAGCTCTAACTAATCGTATGGAAAAATTTGCTGATTTTACTGCTTTGCAAGTTTAAGGAAAGACTGATTAATTTTTTTTTTAGGGGGAGCTTTTTGTCGCTAAAAGTTCCCCCTAAAAAATTACATCACAGCGTTCACAAGTTCAGGCTATAAACTTTTAGCTATTGCCCCCGCTACTTTATCATGTGAAAAAGGGGTTGGATGTCCATCTAGTGGGATAGTGGTTCCTTCATGTGGCCAGTTGGGAAGGACAGCTTTTAAATCAATTATTTTTAACCCTTTATGAGTATACTCTTTTTGTTTATTAGAAATTGCAGGTTCAAGTAAGACTGTAAAATCGCTATGAAATTTTTCAACTATAACTTTATTGCACTTTAGCAAAATTGCTGTTTGCAAGGCTAATGCCTCTTCATGTGTCCAAAAAATTTTGCGTAAAACATATCTCTGTAGCAAATCACTTTTTTTGATTACTTCCCATAACTTCGTAAACAGTGTAAAGCCTAAGTCGAACGATCCTTTACGAATTGCTTGTCCATTTTCTAGGATGTATCGTGGTCCATAGCTATCCCATTCTACAAGTCCTGCTGAACGCCACTCATGAGAGCCAATGCTTAGAAAGTAAAAATGTAATTTCTCGTGGGATTTTTTCAAAAAATCTAGACGATCGCTTTCGAGCAAGGCTAAAGCCTGATGTGGCCCATATCCACCAAATCCAAAGTTATATACTTGATAGTTTTCGCCAAGCAATTCACTTAATCTATAGGCATAAGTCTCATGATCTTCTACTCCGACGCCTTCAGTAAATGAGCATCCTAAGAGTACTATTCCTATTTTTGCGTTGGGATGAGTTGGAGTAATGCGATACCCTCGATCATTTAAAGTAACCGTTACATCAAAAAGCACCTTATCTCCAAGAATTTTTTGAGTGCGCATTTTTTTTGCTTTAGGTTCATAGCCAAAACCCAGCAAATCATCACGAATAGCAGGATTTTTAGGTTGACCATCATATAAGCGAACTGCAGACATAGATATATTAGGGCTATATATATTAAGAAAAAAATTAGCAGCAAAAAGTCCGATAAAACAAGACATTGAAAATAGAAGTGTGTTTTGCAACCATTTAATTTTAGTACGGATAGCCCAAAAAAGCTGAGTAGCTGCTAAAGCTAAAGCCATTAGACCTAAAGGACGTGACATAATAAAAGGGGCAACACAAACGGATAAAATAGTAAGAAATATACAAAGTCCAGCTATGCTTGCTTCTGGGAATTTTTTATAAAACATTATTATCGCTCCAATTTGAAATCTTCTTTATTGATTGAAAAAAATATTTATATTATTTACGTTTAGCAGAAAATAATTTTTCTTGTAACTGTGTAATGGTGCTAATACCGCCGCTATCAACATCCGGCTGGATAATTGGACTGTACCCTAAACGTGAGACTTGCCCATATCTTATATCTTGAGCAGAAACCGGACGAATTTGTCCATTTAAATCGACTTCGCCCCATAAAACTGCTCTTGGTGGTAAGGGAATGTCATAAAATGAAGAAAGCACAGCTGCCACAAGTGCCACATCCATCCCAGGGTCTTGCAGGCGCATGCCTCCGCCTATTTTTGCGTATATGTCCACTTGACCAAAGTTTAGCTTTAAGCGTTTTTCAAGTACAGCAAGTAAAAGATGTAAACGATTTGTATCAAAACCAAGAGCAGTTCGTCTGGGTATGGCTAAATACGTTCGTGTTACTAAAGCCTGCACCTCAACTGCTAGGGGTCTATGTCCATCAACTGCCATTACAACAGCTGTGCCGCTTAAAGAAGCATCTCGAGCACCTAAGAAATATGTTGAAGGGTCTTCTATTATTTCAAGTCCGTGGCTAAGCATATGAAAAACCAGTAATTCTTCATTTGGTCCAAAGCGATTTTTAAATACTCGTAACAATCTAAACATTTGACGCCTGTCACCTTCGAGGGATATTACAGTATCCACCATATGCTCCAACAGGCGTGGTCCGG
>CAYJDL010000008.1:24240-24532 GCA_964368885.1 uncultured Desulfovibrionaceae bacterium
ACGCTCAAGTAAGTCCGTTGCAACAGCTCTAACTTGACTGACATTACCGGGAAGACCTTCAGCTTCGACAGAAGTTAAGGTTTGTACAGAGTCAACAATTAATAAAGAAGGGGGGTCATTTTGAGGAGAGTTTTCTAAAGTAGCGTGTAAGTCTTCAACCTTAGTAGTGGCTATTGCTAATAAATTTTCATTGAGAACTTTAAGGCGCAAAGCTCTTCCTTTAATTTGAGGCAAGGATTCTTCACCACTTGCATAAATCCCCTTACGCCCAAATGCTGCACCTGCGCCGGCA
>CAYJDL010000009.1:0-982 GCA_964368885.1 uncultured Desulfovibrionaceae bacterium
AATTACAAGCGTTTTTTAGTGGTAATCTATCTTAAAATTTACGTTTAAAACCAGAACCTTCTTAAATTATATGTCCGTACTGAGCCAAGGCAATAGCCACAAAAGTTTATATTACAAGCACTTTTGTCGTAATAAAGAAATTGGGTGCAAGCAAGGTATTTGTGTGCCGTGCTCTATTTGTACTCTACATGTACCGCATTCGCTACTACAAAGTTGAGCATTAGAGCTTTTAACTGTATCAAAAAGTTGATTTCCTACTTGCATGGATATATCATATTTTTCTTTTTTGAAACCATAGCTTCCAGAAATTCCGCAACATCCGGAATTGGCAAGATGCACCTTATCCCCATATACTTTCTGTAAAAGCTCAAAACCTAAAAGACCGCCACCTTGGGCTCTTAAATGACATGGAGCATGGTACATAATGTTGTTGTCTTGCTGACAGCTTTTAATGGGTAAGACTTCATTTTCTATACAGCTTAAAATAAATTCTTGAGCATCTCTTAAAATTATTTCACCATATTTTTCTTTTGTTTCAGGAAAATAATGTGGAATATCACCATTAAACATGAGTGAGCAAGAAGGGCAGCCAGTTAAAACCGTTATTCCTTGCGATGTCCAGTATGCAAGTGCATCAGCATTTTGATGAGCATTTTGATGGGCATCGTCCCAAAAACCATTGGCTACCATGGGTAAACCGCAACAGCTAATATTATCTGGCAATACAACTTTATATCCGGCTTTATTAAGAATATATACCATGTCTAAACCGGTTTGAGGGTCATAAATATCAACATAACAGCCCGGAAAGAAAGCAACTATATCGCTTAAGGCTTCTTGCTTAATATGTTTAAATTGTTCTCTAAAAGTGTTTTTGGCAAAGCTAGGCAAGGGAGCTTGTTTATGCACTCCTAAAAGATGCAGAAATTGACGAGTTATAGGGTTTTTCATGCCAAAATTTCGTAAAAATGCTGGTATAAAA
>CAYJDL010000009.1:992-5619 GCA_964368885.1 uncultured Desulfovibrionaceae bacterium
AACCAATATAGCTGGCAATATCTGCACCATGGGCTAAAATCCAATCTCGCAAAGATCTACCATTTTTCTTAGAATAAGCCGCCCTTGCCAACATATTAAAGGTTGAAATTGGTACATTATGAGGGCAAGCAATATCGCAGTTTTTACAGTTTGAACAATAGTGCAAAGATTCTTCTTCAGCCATGCCCATAAGGCGAAAACGCTCATGAGCCGGACCTATCATACGTGGTCCTAAAAATTCTGTGGTAACTGCTGCTATGGGGCATTTTGCCACGCAAGTAGCACATGTTATACAAGCGTCTGGATTTATATAACTCATACTAACCTCATATATTTTGTACAGCATACCAAGCAGTAGCTATGGCTACGCCGTTGCCGCTTTTTTCTGCTGCATAATCGTAAGCACCAAGGGTACGACCCACGTAGTAAACATTATCAGCTAAGAGTTGACCATTATTATTAAAAACCTGAAGTTTTTCATTTACACTAACGCCCATCTGCAAAAAGGCATGACTACCAAAAGCATCCGCATTTGCCCAATGCTCTTGTTGTTCTGGTGTTTCAAGCTCAATATTGAAAATACTTTCATAGGCTTTACCGGGTTTAGTGCAAATTCCTCCACCTAAGATACCACCGCTAGCAATAATAAAGTTATCAGCTTTATATTGAATTTGCTTGCCTTCGCCTTGAGCAATCAAGGCTTTACAATTTCCATTATGTATATCTGCATTTATAATGTTAGCATTTTCAATTATTCTTATACCTAAATCTTGCAAAGCACGCATGAAAACACCGTAAAGACGACCTCCACCCACTCCCGGAGGAAGAGAAAGCATTTCAACTAAAGAACAATCAAGACTTTTTTGTAATTTTTTCCATGGAGAAAGATCTTCTTTAGCGCAGGATGTTCCTAAAATTGGTGGAAGTAATATGGCGTCTGATTGTTTGACGAAAGGTCTTAAAGCTTTGCTAAGCCAAGAATAACCAGCAGGACTATCAACATAACGAGCAACATCTAAGGGGCTAACAGCTCGATGAGCCGTGCCAAAATGAGATTTTATAGTTGCAGTTTCAAATGTAACATCTTTAAGATTCGGATACTTTTGTAATTGTTCAGCAATAAGATGAGGATGACAATCCCTTATGGCATCTACTGTAACAACAGTTACTTTTTTTGCTGCAAATAAAGGTGCGCTATCGCTGGCAGAAGGATAAATATAGGTTGGTTTTAACGTACCAATCATAGTTGGAACAAGAGTGTTTTGATATTTTTTATGTGAAAAGTCAACGCCTTGATTTTGAAATAAGTCATGGACTAATGCTAGTGATTTTTCAACCGACTCTCTACCAACAATGGCATAGGGATGTCTTGGTGCAAGAGAGTTAATTGCCTCAAAGGGATTGCTTATGGCTTGCATGGTGTTTTTATCACTGTCAATCTTGTATCCAAGAACATCAATACAGCCGCTTGCTATGGAAAGGGCACCAAGTCCGTTAGCAAGTAATGTAACTTCTTTACCTTCTTTTGCGGCTGTATAAGCTGCCATTAATCCTGACATGCCCATGCCTACTACCAGTACATGAGACTTAATTGCTTTGTTCATGGCTAGCTCCATCAATATTTAAAGTTGCCGCATAAATTGCTCGACCTAATTCTAGTTCTTTAAGTTGTGTACCCCATAAAGCAGGACGTAAGCCCTTCCATCTTTCATTTAAAAATGAGCGAATGCTTTCGCTATGAGTACGGTTTAAAGTTATATTATGTTCAGCTAAGGCTCCAATTGTGCGTAAAGAGCAAAAAATTCCTTGACATGTGCCCATACCAAGTCGAGTTCGCAAACGTATATCTGTTAAACTATGGGTAGCCTTATCCTTAGCGACATGCAAAACCTCAGCTGTACTAACCATTTCGCATTCGCATAAAAGATCATTCTTCATAGAGCTAGAAGTCTCTTCGGTCATAGCAGTAAAAGAATCTCCTAGTCGATCTTCAACTAAGTGTAAATTTGCAGCTGGGAAAATCTTCTTGGCTTTGTTATGAACACTTTTATCAATATCAAGTACCAGTGGTTCTGTAGCGGTGCGACATGGTGCGTTAACATTAAGGTGACGACATACAACATCGGACATTTTTTCTGCCATAAGCCTATATGTTGTAAGCTTACCGCCAAATATACTACCAAGTCCAAATAAACCTTCATCCTTATGGTCTACTATATGAAAATTGCGACTGGCAGAACGACCTGAAGAATTATTAGGTGTATATAGTGGACGAGTGCCAGCAAAGGCTCGCAAAATGCGATAACTTTCAATTTCTGGGAAAAGTGGTTTGCCAAGTTCTAAAAGTCGAATGACTTCTGCGCTGGTTGGGCGAGTATCAGCAGGACTTTTTGCAGGACTGGAAGTTGTACCCAAAATAGTAACAGAACCATGGGGGACAAAAATATCGCCATCGGAACTTTTATGCAATCTATTAATTACTCTAGATGTAAAGCGATAGTTAAAAACAATAAGGGTTCCACGATCCGGTGAAACCTGAACATCTAACCCCGCCATTCTAGCAACTTCTCCGGACCAAGATCCGGCTGCGTTGACAATGTATTGGCAAGGAATAAAGATTTTTTCTTTATTTAACTCATTTATAACATGAACACCCTTTACAGCTCCGTTAGCTGTTTCAATTCCAACAACCTTGTGATATGTTAAAAAATCACTGCCATAACGTCTTGCTGTGGAGGCATTATGCCAAACTAGGCGAAAACCATCTACGCATGAATCGGGCACACGGTAAACACTTTTAATATCTTTAGCTAGATTTGGTTCTAAACGCTTGGCTTCTGAAACATCAAGGGGAGTAACTTCAATACCGGCAGTTTCACAAGCCTTAACCCAAGGCGCAATAAAATCCGTTGGATCTTCCGGTGTTTGTACAAAAAAACCTTCTGTTTTTTCTATGCATTGCTTACACATTTTACGCAAAATCATATTTTCTTCTATACATTCTTTTGCGGATTCGCTATCGCCCATTACATAACGGGCTCCACTATGCAAAAGGCCGTGAAAGCGTGAGGAAGTACCAAAAGCTAATCCGCCTTGCTCTAAGAGTAAAGCTTTTACTCCACGCATACTTAAGTCCCGTAGTATGCCAATGCCCGTAGCACCACCACCAATGATGACAACTTGATATTCTTTCATATGACTTCCTGTGTACATGTTTTGCCTGATGTAGGTTTTATAGAGAAGTTAATTAACTATTAAGATGATTAAGTAGTCTTTCTTTAAGCTAAAACTTTTTAGGTAATTTACAATGAAAATTTCTTTGAAGGACCAATTATCTTTAGAATGGGGAAACTTTTTTACTTACAAAAAATTTCCCCCAAAAAAAATTATTCAACCAATACTTTCTACAATGCTTAATTTATTCTTCTTCAATCCAAGCACGAGAACGCTTTACAGCTCTATGCCATTGATATAAAAGTGATTCTCGTTGATCAGCAGACATCTTTGGCTCAAAACGACGATCCAACTGCCAATTAGCAGCAAGCTCCTCTTCTGTTTGCCAAAGTCCTACAGCAAGTCCGGCAAGGTAAGCAGCTCCAAGAGCAGTAGTTTCAGTTACTGTTGGACGTTCAACAGGAACGCCGGTTAAATCAGCTTGATATTGGATTAGCATGCTATTACGACTTGCGCCGCCATCAACTCTTAAAGCAGTTAATGGCACACCAGCGTCTTTTTGCATAGCATCAATAATGTCTAGTGTTTGTAAAGCAATGCTTTCAAGGGTAGCTCTGGCTATATGTCCTCTAGATGTTCCTCTTGTGATTCCAACCATAGTGCCACGAGCGTATTGATCCCAATAAGGTGCGCCAAGCCCAACAAATGCCGGTACAAAGAAAACGCCACCATTATCGGGTACAGTAGAAGCAAGACCTTCCATGTCGGAAGAATCTTTAATAATTTGTAGACCATCTCGTAACCATTGCACAACTGCACCGCCCACAAAAACGCTACCTTCAAGGGCATAATACATACCACTTGGATTTTTCCACGCAACTGTTGTTAAAAGATTGTTGTTGCTTTCTTTTGCTTTTGTTCCTGTATTCATTAGCAAGAAGCAACCGGTACCATAGGTATTTTTTGCCATACCTTCTTGAAGGCAAGCATTACCATAGGTTGCAGCTTGTTGGTCTCCGGCTACTCCGGCAATGGGGATAGCTTTACCAAAATATTCTGGATGAGTTTGAGCCATTACGCTTGAGGAAGGATGAACTTCAGGTAACATTTGACGAGGAACATTGAGAATTTCTAATAACTCATCATCCCATTGACCTGTATGAATATTAAATAAAAGAGTACGGCTGGCATTAGAAGGGTCAGTAACAAATGAGGCACGCTTGCTTAAATTCCAGATTAACCAAGTGTCTACTGTGCCAAAAAGAAGTTCTCCGGCTTCAGCTTTCGCTCTTGCTCCAGGGACGTTATCTAAAATCCAACGTACTTTAGTACCTGAAAAATATGCATCAAGCACCAAGCCTGTTTTTTGACGAATAATATCGGCTTTTCCCTCTGCACGCAATTGGTCGCAAAAAGCAGCAGTGCGGCGATCTTGCCATACAATTGCATTATA
>CAYJDL010000009.1:5629-13515 GCA_964368885.1 uncultured Desulfovibrionaceae bacterium
CACAACAGTTGTTTCACGTTGGTTAGTAATGCCTATGGCTGCAATATCATTACCACTTATGCCAGCAGCTTTAACACAATCTCTAGCAACATGACTTTGCGTGTCAAATATTTCAGTAGGGCTATGCTCTACCCAACCAGGTTGAGGATATATTTGAGTAAACTCTTTTTGTTCTACCTGAATAATATTTGACTTTGCATCAAATAAAATAGCTCTGGAAGATGTTGTGCCTTGATCAAGTGCTAAAATATACTTTGCGCTCATAATAATCCCTCAAATTTAATTGTTTTGATAATATTTTTTGTTGTAAATACTATGTTAATTAAATTTTTGGGGAAAACTTTCTTTAAAAAAATTTTCCCCAAGCTTTTTTTAAAATCTTATAAAATGCCTACAAGTTTGCCAACTCCAAAGGCTAATGCTCCACCAATTAATGGCGCAACAACAGGCACCCATGCATAATCCCAACCGGAATCTCCTTTACCAGCTATAGGAAGAACAAAGTGTGCTATACGAGGCCCAAGGTCACGAGCTGGGTTCATGGCATAACCTGTTGGTCCACCATAGCTAAGACCTAAAGCCCATACGAGTAATGCCACCATGTATGGTCCGTATCCTGGAGGTAATTGTCCATTGTTTTTATGGAATACCACAAAGATAAGAAAAATAAGAAAGAATGTGGCAATCACTTCACACAAAATATTTGCTGGAAGATTTCTAATGGCCGGAGTGGTGCAGAAAATAGCACGCTTTGCACCCGGATCGTCAGTTACTGCCCAGTGGGGTAAAAACGCTAACCAAGCGATAGTAGCACCAGTAAATGCACCACCAAGTTGGGCTAGTGATGTTACACATGCATGACCAACTGTGTATACACCTAACATAGTTTTTGCTAATGTCACAGCGGGGTTAAGGTCAGCTTGGGGTGCTCCTAAAGCAACTGCCGTATAAACGCCAAACATAACGCCAAAGGCCCAAGCAGTGGTAATACAAATCCAGCCAGCACCATAAGCTTTAGATTCTTTCAAAACGCAGTTAGCTACAACGCCTGCACCAAAAAAAATTAACACCATAGTGCCCATAAATTCGCCAAGTAAATTTGTCATAAGCTCCTCTCAGATAACATAATACTTAGATTTTATGGCAAAAACTATTTTTTGCCAGCCCAAAGTGCAGTCAATTAATTGTTTGTATTTTCCGCTAATTTTAACTTAATGGATAATGAAAATCCTTAAATATAATTGTGTACTGAAAATAAAAAGCATAAAGACTTGCACCACCAATTTTAGGAAATATTTTGTCTTTTTTCTTACTCTGCCATAGCTATGTGCTTTTTCAATTGCTTAAAAAAGAAAATTTATTTTAAATTTATACAGAACAATAAAAAATACAAATCATAAAACCTAAACTTAAATGTGCATAGCATAAGAATAATTTTGGTGCAAGTAGTTTATTTATTTATGAACTGGGAAATAGTAAAATATATTTATAATTAAAGGAAAATTATTTTTTTGATTTCTTAGTAAAAAACTATGAATTATTAAGACGTTAAAAGAAACGAGCGTGATCTTTTTGAAAAAGATAATTCTTTTTATAATAGGTATTTATTGGGAAGTAAAGTGCTGTACCATTGATGTAACAGGCTTTCATCATTTTCATGCCAATGAAAACTATGTTCATAAAAGTTCAATAAGTTAAGCTCATAGTCAGATATTTTTCCTTCTTTTGATTTTTGAAGTTGCCTTTCTCTACAAAAAACAATAAGGCATTCTAGCAAATGGAAGCAGTTGTCAGGGTCAGTTGATTGTAAGCAACGGAAAAATTCTTCATAAAAAGGTGAATCAACGCTAATATCAATTTCAAATTCGTGACAGTTTTTGTGCACATAAAAGAGGGTATTGCACAAATGCAATATTATAGCTGATGTTTGCTGTAAAGTTTTAAGGTTTTGATAAAGTAGGTAAATCTGATGTGAGTTTTTTGTGAATGACATAGTACCACCTATATATTTTTTTAATTAATATTCATTGTTATATAATTAAAATGGACTTGTCAATAATAAGGTTCAAATAAATTTAAATTTAATTAACAAGAAAGCACAAATAGAAATAAATAGTTTGAGATGTAATAGAAATTAATTTACAAAACAGGATGTTAAGATGGATAAAGGCTTTCATTGTGGTACGGATGCATTACTGCTTGCTTCATTTGTTCTAAAAAATTTTCCGAAAGGAAATGTATTTTTGGAGCTTGGTTGTGGAGAGGGGCTAAGTTCTATAATATTGGCGCAAAATTTACCAAGTGTTAAAGGTTTTGCGATAGATTTTCAGGAAAATGCATTATTAAATGCAAAAAAACATCTAGATTTATATAAGGGTTCAGTAGGAAATCGCCTTGAGTTTATTTTCCTTGACTTAAGTAAGCGCAAGGAATTTGTGTCAAAATCAAAGGAACTTGGGTTTAAAGATATTAACTGTGCCTTAGCAAACCCACCTTACCATAAATATGGAAAGGATAGGGTAAGCAAAGGTATACAAAAGCAACTAGCTAAACATCAAAATTCTCAAACAATGAAAGATTTTTGTTTGGCGGCTAAATTGGCTTTAAAGCATCATGGATATTTTTTTTGTATTTATGCGGCAAGATATCTTAATGAGTTGCTATGGGCTTTAGAGCAGTATAAATTTGGTATACGTTCCATACTACCTATACATTCAAGACCAAACAGCCCAGCTCAATGGGTTTTAGTAAAATCTCGTAAAGATGCTGCAAGTGATATTGAAATTGAACCTAGTTTTTGCTTGTATGAAAACGAAGTAGGCGAAAAATTTCACCCTAAAGCTTTAGAATTTTGTCCTTGGCTGTAGAAAAGGAAATGCTGGCTTATTTTTTTCTTGGGAAAAACTTTTTGCCCAAAGTCAGTAAATGACAAAAGTCTTTCCCAAACCCCTTACTAAAAATGATTTAATCAGTACTTAATTAATTATTCATCTGTATCAAAAACTGTTCACACGAGACTTGATACAGATTTTACATGATTTTTAAGTTGTATAAAGATTAACAGTTTCTATTAAAATCTTCTTTTTTTGGTAAGAATTAATTCTAAAAGACTATTGCTTAGTCCTTGTAAATCAGGTTTGGAGAATTGAGCATCAGCTCCAACAGATTGGCATTTTTTGACTATACCTTCATTAACCATGGAAGAAAACACTGCCACTGGTACATCTCTCAATATGGAATGGTCTTTAATTTTTTTACATAAAGCTAAGCCATCTACAGTAGGCATTTCAATATCAGTAATAACACCTTGAACATAGTGTGAAATAGGTAAACCTGTTTCTTCAACTTGCTTTGCATATTCGAGCATAATGTTCCATGCGATTTCTCCGTTTTCAGCTTGAGTCACTGCAAAACGACCTTCTTTTTCTAATAGCTGCAACACCAAACGTCTAATAGATGTTGAATCATCAGCGTGAACGATTGGTATTTTTTGATTAGGATCAAGATCATCAAAATCGCGAATTTTTGTATGATCCATACGCATTGCCATGTCAGGTTGCATTTCTGCTACAATTGCCTCAAGGTCAAGTAGCAAAATAATGCGGTCATCCATGCGAACAACGCCTGTAACTGCACTACGGCTTATTTTTTGTAATAAAGTACCCGGAGCTTCAACGTTATTCCAACTTAAACGGTAAATACGATTTACGCCAGAGACCATAAAAGCTGTGGTTAAACCATTAAAGTGAGTAATAATGATCTTAGATTCTCTTTGATCTGTTGGTTCAAAGCTTAAATACTTAGCAACATCAATAAGAGGGATAACTTCCCCATTACGATGTGCAAAGGCCCCAAGCACGGCCGGATGGCACATTTCGGGCATAGAGGTAACTTTCTGAGGGCGAATTATTTCCACTACTTTAGCAACATTGATACCATAGTGACCGCAATATCCCTCTTCTTGAACATAAAATTCCATGATTTCAAGCTCATTAGTTCCTGCTTCAAGAAGAATATTTGTTTGTGACATTATCTCTTACCCTCCTGCCTTGGAGTATTTAGGTATACTATACGGCAATAAACAAAAAAACTTTATATAGTTTGTATATCAATTATAAACTAGTTCATGGATTTTAAGGTAACTTTTTAAGTTTGTAGTAAAACTTTTTTATGTACACAAACAAATAAGAAAAAACGATTTGTACGTATTTTCTTACTTTTTGAAAATTTCTAATAAATTTATTTTCAAGTGAATAGAAGGTGATTTTTTAAGAAAGTATTCATTTATTCACTTTTTGAACGTAAGAGTCTTTGTTAAAGTTAAATTTTGATAAGAAATTATTTTCTTTAAATAAATCTATTTAAAGTTTTTTTAAAGGTCAATTATCTTGAGGGAGGGAAAACTTTTTGTTTACAAAAAGTTTTCCCCAGAAAAATAAATCAGTGTTTTATAAAATTTATTCAAAAAATATAAAACGTGACTAATTATGCTACGAAAAGTGGAAATTGGCTTGCAAACTTGGAAACTTGTTGATTAATATCTGAAAGCTTTTTGGAATTTTCAACGTTCTGTAAACTTTGGACAATCCAGTCAGCAACATGTTGCATGTCTTTTTCTTTCATGCCTCTGGTTGTTAAAGCAGCAGTTCCTAAGCGTATACCAGAGGTTACAAAAGGCGAACGAGTTTCAAAAGGTACTGTATTTTTGTTTACTGTAATTCCGGCAAAATCCAATGCGTGCTCTGCATCTTTTCCTGTAATATTTTTATTTGTTAAGTCCATGAGTATAAGGTGATTATCAGTTCCCCCCGACACAAGATCATAGCCAGCACTCATAAGCTCTTGAGCTAAAGTTTTTGCATTTTTGACAACTTGCTCTTGATATCTTACGAAAGATTCTTTTAAAGCTTCGCCAAAGGAAACAGCCTTTGCCGCTATTACATGCATTAGTGGTCCGCCTTGAATTCCAGGAAAAATTTGACTATTCAAACTTTTACTCATGCTTTCATCGGCTAAAATCATGCCACCGCGTGGTCCACGTAAGGTTTTATGAGTGGTCGTAGTAGTAATATGAGCGTAATTTATGGGGGAAGGATGTACCTTTGCAGCTACAAGACCTGCAATATGAGCCATATCAACTAAGAGCTTAGCCTCGACTTCATCGGCAATTTGGCGAAATTTTGCAAAATCGATAACTCTAGCATATGCTGAACCACCGGCAACAATAAGAGCAGGTTTATGCTCATGAGCAAGTTTACTTAATTCTTCATAGTCAATTTGTCCGCTATCTCTGCTTACACCATATGAAACTACATTAAACAGTCTTCCGGAAAAATTGACTGAACTGCCATGGGTTAAATGTCCACCGTGGGATAAATTCATTCCAAGAATTGTATCACCCGGTTTTATATAAGCAAAGTATGCTGCCATATTAGCTTGAGAGCCAGAATGTGGTTGAACATTAGCATATTCGCAACCAAAAATTTCTTTAGCTCGATCAATGGCTAAAGTTTCAACCATATCCACATATTCACAACCGCCATAATAGCGTTTAGCTGGGTAACCTTCGGCATATTTATGTGTAAGTATGGATCCTTGAGCTTCACGCACAGCAGGTGAAACAAAATTTTCTGAAGCAATAAGCTCCAGTTTGCTAACTTGGCGTTGAGATTCAAGGTTAATGGCTTGAGCAACTTCTCTGTCTTGAAGCATAAGTTCGAACATAGTGTACCTTAATTTACATAGTGTTTAAAGATAAGACTGGCGTTGGTACCACCAAAGCCAAATGAATTACACATAGCGTAATTGCATTGTACTTTTTCGGATCCATTGGACATATAATTTAAATCACAATTAGGGTCAGGTGTGTCTAAGTTAATAGTGCCGGGAACAATACCATGGTATAAAGCTAAAATAGAGAAAAGACTTTCTATGCCACCAGCAGCACCAAGTAGATGTCCGGTCATTGATTTTGTTGCAGAGATGCGAATGTTATAAGCATGTTGTCCAAAGACTTGCTTAATTGCTTTTGTTTCACATGAATCATTTAACGATGTTGATGTTCCATGAGCATTAATATGGTCTATATCTTCAGGATTAAGCTTAGCGTCAGAAAGCGCATTACGCATAGCTCTTGACATGCCTTCTCCATCTTCTTGAGGGGCTGTCATATGGTAGGCATCGCAAGATGTTCCATATCCTACCAACTCAGCATAAATTGTCGCTCCTCGGGCAAGGGCATCGTCTAAAAATTCCAAAAGTAGTAAGCCTGCACCTTCACTAATAACAAAGCCATCCCTATCTTTATCAAAAGGACGTGAGGCAATAGTAGGATTGTCATTGTTTTTAGTAGATAAAGCTTTAAGAGCTGTAAAGCCTGCAACGCCTAAGGGAGTTATGGTAGCTTCAACTCCTCCAGTGATAACAGCATCGGTTCTGCCTAAAAGCATTTCGCTGAAGGCGGTTCCAATGGCATGTAAAGCAGAAGCACAAGCAGTAGTGACAGTGACATTATTACCTTTTGCACCTTCAAAAATAGCTACCTGACCTGGAGCCATATTAGAAATAAGCATTGGAATCATAAAGGGGGAAATTTTATTTGGTCCAGACGATAAAAGTTTTGAGTGGTAGGTTTCAATTGTATGTAAACCACCAAGTCCTACACCGATTACAACATCTGTTCGTTCAGCATTGCTTTGGTCAATTACGAACTTTGCATCTTGCACCAAAGTTTTTCCTGCGGCAACAGCAAATTGAGTGAAGCGATCCATACGCTTACTTTGTTTGTAAGGGATAAAGTCCTCTGCTTTAAAATTCTTAACTTCTCCGGCAATGCGCGACTCATATTCACTGGCATCGAAAAGAGTGATTGGTGCTATGCCTGATTTTCCTGCCACGACGGCTTCCCACGAACTTTGTACATCATTACCAAGAGGGCTTAGAGCAGAAAGTCCGGTTACCACAATACGCCTACGGCTCATGTAAACTCCTTATAATCAGTGCGTAGAATATTATCTTTAGGCAAATTTGTATGCCCAACTATTTTAAGTTCAACTCTTTTAAAGCCAGAACTTTAAAGATATCAATGGGAGTAAAATAGAACACTCCCATTGAAAATTTTACAAGCAAATTTCAGATTACTTAGCTTCTATATAAGAAATAGCATCTTGTACTTTTAAGATTTTTTGAGCATCATCATCAGCAATTTCGATGTCAAATTCTTCTTCCATAGCCATAATTAGCTCAGTAAGATCTAAGGAATCAGCACCTAAATCTTCTACAAAGGATGCTCCTGGCTTTACTTCTTCGGCAGAAACGCCAAGTTGCTCTACTATAATATTTGTTACCTTTTGTGCTACATCTGACATATTAACCTCCACTTTGTTACATTCATTGATTTAGCAATACATGCCGCCATTGACAGCAAGAATTTGTCCAGTTATGTATTTTGCTTTTGCACTTGCTAAAAAAGCTACGGCATTAGCTATATCCTTAGCTTCACCCATACGCCTTAAAGGAATATTTTCTACATACTTATCACGAATTTCTTGTGGTAAAATTGTAGTCATATCCGTTTCAATAAAGCCAGGTGCCACTGTGTTAACAGTAATGTTGCGAGAAGCAAGCTCTTTTGCAGCGGACATTGTAATACCGTGCATACCAGCTTTTGAAGCCGCATAGCTTGTTTGTCCAACGTTTCCTTCTTGACCGACAACTGACGAAATATTAATGATACTTCCATAACGTTGCTTGCTCATAATCTTAGCTGCCTCTCTAAGGCATAAAAAAGTGCCTCGCAAGTTAATTGCAATAACATCATCAAAATCGCTCAGCTTTGTGCGTACAAGAAAGCCATCCTTAGTAATTCCAGCATTATTTACAAGAAC
>CAYJDL010000009.1:13525-21940 GCA_964368885.1 uncultured Desulfovibrionaceae bacterium
AATTTACTTTATCTTTAATATTTTCAGAAAAAAATGCTGTTACAGCTTGTTCATCTGCAACATTTAGGCAAAAAGCCTTAGCTTTACCGCCATCTTTTTCAATGGTGTCAACAACTTTTTGCGCCTCATCAGCTTTACTGACATAAGTGAAAAAAACTTGATAACCTTCTTTTGCCAATGCTTGTGCTGTGGCTTTACCTATACCTCGTGATCCACCTGTCACAAGTGCTGTATTAAGTTTTTCTTGCATTAATAACTCCATTCATTAAAAAGCCTAATGGATATATCTTAAAAAAAAATAAACTTCAAGGTACAAGAAAGCCTAAGAAAATTTTTTTTAAAGTGACACTAAAAATTAATATAGATCAATATAGAAAATATATTTAATATTAAATCTTAACGTAAAATACGCATTAATCCACCACCCCAAGTAAAGCCTGCACCTACGGAGCTTACCATAAGTGTTTTACCTTTTTGTAATAGCCCTTGTTCTTTTGCATCTTGTAAGGCTAAAGGGACAGAGGCAGATGATGTATTGCCATATTTATGCACATTATGAAAAACCTTATCTTGTGATAAGCCTAAACGTGCCCCGACGGCTTCAATAATACGCAAATTTGCTTGATGTGGTACATATAAGTCAAGTTCGTTAAGGTTAGATTTTCCCTTCTCAAGAACTTCATGAGCAACTGCAACAAGATTTCTTACAGCTTGCTTAAAAACTTCTCTACCTTGCATGTGTAAGAAAAAATCATCTTCTATACTATCATGCATTTTATACTCATGTTGTGTTCCACCACCAATGGTAATTAAGTCCCATAGTTTGCTGTCGGCATGACATATGACATCACTTACTTTTGCAAAAGCGTTTTTTTCATTTGCACTAAGAATAAGAGCACCTGCGCCATCTCCAAATAAAACACAAGTTGTGCGATCTTCCCAATTTAACCGACGAGTTAGAGCTTCAACGCATACAAATAAAATAATAGCTTCGCTATGGTTGCAAAGGATAGATTCACACAAGGAAAGTCCATATAAAAAACCAGAGCAAGCAGCATTAAAGTCAAAAGCCATAACATTATTGCAATTTATTTTTTGCGCTATGAGATTTGCAGTTGATGGGCAAAAATATTCAGCTGTGCAAGTAGCTACAATAACATGAGTAACTTTATCAGCTGTAAGGTTGGCTTCTTCTAAGGCCTTTTGGGCGGCAATGGCAGCTATGTCTGAGGCATTTTCCCCTTGAGCAAGGATATGCCTTTGCTTAATTCCAGTTCGAGAGGTTATCCATTCGTCATTAGTATCCACCATACGGCTAAGCTCTATATTAGTCAAAATACGCTCTGGAACATGTGTTCCTAAGCTATGGACATAGCAGCTTTTATTCATAGACAATATCTCTTTATACCTATATTGATTTCTTTCAAACTATGCAACAAAAGCTACAAAGCTCTGCTAAAACGAGTTAGCTCTTCATTTGCCATAATTGTTTGGGCTAAACGTACATTAGTTCCTTTACGAATAAAAGTACCACCCATTTTTACAGCACTGCAAATTGCCTTAGAATTGGATTTTCCGTGGCAAATTAGGATAAGGTTTTTTAAGCCCAACAGTGGAGCACCACCATACTCTGCATAGTCAACAGTTTCTTGAAATTTTTTAAAAGCACCCTTGGCTAGCATTGCTCCGAATGTAGAAATAACACTGGAAAGTAGATTTCTTTTTAAAATGCGAATGAGTGAGGTTGACAGACCTTCGCTGGTTTTTAAAACCACATTTCCTAAAAACCCATCACAAATAGCTACATTAACATTACCAACAAAAAGATCTCGACCTTCGCAATTTCCAGAAAAATTAAGATTTTGTGCCATTTTTAAAAGCTCGTATGCTTCTTTGACTTGGGAATTTCCCTTACCTTCCTCTTCTCCAATGCTTAAAAGGCTAATGCTTGGACAAGGATATTCTAAAATATCTTTGGCAAATGCATCTCCCATAAGACCAAATTGAAAAAGGTGGTATGGTCTACAGTCAACATTTGCTCCAATGTCCAATAAAACAAGAGGTTTTTTTTCTGTGGGCATTAAGGTTGTCAAAGCAGGACGCTCCACACCTTGGATGCGTCCCACAATAAACATTCCACAAGCCACTGTTGCCCCTGAGTGACCGGCACTAACCACAGCTTGAGCTTCGCCTTCGCGTACTAAACGGCAGGCAACTTGAATTGATGAATTTTTTTTACGCCTTAAAATATCTGAAGGCTTTTCATTCATATGAACCACATCATTAGCTTGAACAATGTCATAATGCACGCCTTGAAGGTTTAACTTCTCAAGCTCAGCTTTTATTTTATCTGTATCGCCAACTAAGAGCACAGTTAAGTCATAAAGCTTTGCCGCATTAATGGCACCGGGCACCACAACAGAAGGACCGTAATCGCCCCCCATGGCATCAACAGCAATGATGGGATTTATTTCCATTAATCTTTATCAGATCCAGTAGAAAGTACTTGACGGCCTTTGTATTTACCACAACTTGAACAAACTGAATGCGGTAATGTAGGCTCTCCGCAATGACAATAAATTACAGTTGGTAATGCTACACGGTCGTGTGAACGACGCATACCTTTTCTGGAACGTGATTTTTTATTTTGTTGAACAGCCATAATATTCTCCTTATAATTAGCAGGTATTGACGCTATTTTTTGGCAATTTTCAGAGTTCGCAAAACTGCCAGACGCGGATCACCTTGTTCTTCGCCACATTTGCAAGTAAGCTCATTTAGGTTTGCTCCGCAATTGGCGCAAAGTCCCTTACAATTACTTTGACAAAGAGGGCGCATAGGCAAAGACAGCATAAACTCTTCCCAACATAGCGAAGATAAATTCAATTTTGGCATATTATTATCAATTATAATATGCATATCTTTGTCCATAGTACTGTCATTAACGTCGTCATCATCTTCAAAGTCATCATCGTTTTGTTCAAAGTCAATGCTTTGTCCGGGAATAGTTTGAAAACTTTCTACTTCATGGTCAATAACTGTAGGTGCATCCTCTGCGCAAAGATCACATGCTTGGACAACTTGCCCATTAAGCTTACCTCTCACTAAGCAACCACCTTGCACCAAAAGCAAATGAAGCTGTGCTTGCATTGGAACAAGTATACGACATTTAATATTAAATTCCTTTAAGGGAATATCCCAAACTGCAACATCGTTAATTAAAACATTAAGCCCTTGTTGCGGAATATCCCGTATGGCACAGTATATTTCTCCCATAATGCCCTCGTAAATTGTGCTTTTTACATCTCAAAGTCAGAACTTGTCAAGACTTTAATGGAAAGAATTTTTAATTTTGTATGTTTGTGTTTATGGAAATCTTGGCTCATTACTTTTCTAAAGAAAAGCTATTTTGTTTAAATTATTTAATCTGTGTTGACCTATGAGTTTAAAACAAGTGCAATCATTACTAAATCTTCATCACCGATATTTTCAATGCCATGACCTTGACCGTCATTGCAAATTGTTATGTCTCCAGCACTCACTCTATAATCCGTACCATTATCATTATAAAGGCCTTGACCACTTAAAATATAATAAATCTCAAAGTCGTCTTTATGGTTATGAAATCCAATTGAAGACCCTGGTGTAAGGGTTACATGGTTAAATAGACTGCCTTTATTGCATAATTCCTCAGGGCTTAGCAAAATATTCATTTGCGTAATGCCCTTGCCGCCCCTAGCTCTTTCCATGCACTTTCTTGGTATGTTTTTTGCTTCCTTTATCACGGTTAACTCCTTAATTTTTAAAATATATTGTATTTAGATCTAGTACCGTAAAATTTTATCATAGAGTTTACATAAAATCTATGTTAAGAATAGATACAAAATTTTTTAGAAAAAAACAATAACAAGATTTTGAATGTTTATAATCAGGGAGTGAGAAAAAAACAAAATTATGTTAATAATTTGATTTTATTAAATTAAACTTATTTTGTATTAAAGTTTGAATACAAGTAGCAATGACTCGACTTTTTATATTTTCTTTGTTAGAGGGTTACTTTGATTGATATAAGATTCATATGAAATTTAGATTTGTTATATTAAAGAGGAAAAATATGTCTTGCAAAATTATTCACTGTTCCACAGAAAAAGATTGGCCCATGTTAGAAAATATTATTAAAGGTCGTGAAGATACAGAAGAGAGTGTGGATGCTGTTGTGCATGACATTATACAAAATGTGCAAACAAATGGGGATAGTGCTTTACTTGAATATACAAAGCGTTTTGATTGTCCGCATATAGCTGAGGCTAGTATGCCTTTTTCTTTACGACTTGATCCAAGTGATATTGCAAAAAGTGCAGCTGCTGTATCTGGTGACGATATAAATATAATAGCAGAAGCTGCTGAAAATATACGAATTTTTCATGAAGCTCAACTTGAGAAATCGTGGTTTATCACAAAGGAAGATGGAACAGTTGTAGGGCAAAAAATTCTACCGGTTGACCGTGCTGGCTTGTATGTTCCAGGTGGAACAGGTGGTAATACACCGCTTCTTTCTTCCTTACTGATGAACGCTATTCCGGCGCAAGTAGCCGGAGTTAAAAGTCTTGCTGTGGTTACTCCTCCAAGAGAAGATGGCAGTATAAATCCACATATTTTAGCTGTTGCCCATCTTTTAGATATTGATGAAATATATTGTATGGGATCAGCTTGGTCCATTGCGGCATTGGCTTATGGTACTGAAAGCATTGATCCAGTTGATGTTATTGCCGGACCTGGAAATATTTATGTTACTACAGCAAAACGTCAAGAACAAGGTCAAGTTGGCATTGATATGATTGCCGGTCCAAGTGAAGTGCTTATTATTGCGGACGCTTCTGCTAATCCACATTGGGTTGCAGCTGACATGCTTTCTCAGGCCGAACACGATACTTTAGCTTGCGCTATTTGTATAACAGATTCAACAGTTATGGCAGAGGCTATTCAACGTGAATTAGATGCTCAGTGTGCATCCTTGCCTAGATCTAAAATTGCCGCTAAATCTCTTAATAATTGGGGTGTTATTGTTGTAACTCCACAAATGCGTGTTGCCATAGCTTTAGCTAATAAAGTAGCACCAGAGCATCTTGAGCTTTGTGTTAAAGAACCGTGGACACTCATGTCTCATATTAAAAATGCCGGAGCAATTTTTATGGGTTCTCATTCGCCTGAAGCTGTTGGTGACTACTTTGCTGGTCCAAATCATGTTCTTCCAACCATGAGAACTGCTCGCTTTTCGTCGCCATTAAGCGTGCAAACATTTTATAAGCGTTCATCAATAATTGCTACATCAGCATCGTTTATACATCAAAATGCTGGATCAATAGCACGTTTGGCACGTTTGGAAGGGCTTGAAGCTCATGCTCGTTCTATGGAGTGTAGAGTAAAAAAACTTTCTGGTTCTGTATAAAACAGTATTATTGAATTAGATATTTATAAATTGTGTTTTTATTATTAATTACTTCCTTGGCAGAAAAGGAAAAATTTGATAGATATTTGCCATTGTATTAAGGAGAAAGACCATGAAGATTATTACCCAAAGTAGCATTGACGCTTTTAAGCTTATTGCTCGTGGTAAAGTTAGGGATATGTATGAAATTGACCCTGAAACATTGCTTATAGTAACAACTGATCGCATGTCTGCTTTTGATGTTATTATGCATGAACCAATACCCTATAAGGGAGTTATATTAAATAAAATCACTTTGTTTTGGATGAAACTTTTCAGTAACATAATTCCAAATCATTTAATTGCCAGTAGGGTAGAGGACTTTCCAAAAGCATTACATCCTTGGAAAGACGAACTTGAAGGACGTTCTGTGCTTGTGAAAAAAGCAAAGCCTTTGCCTGTTGAATGCATTGTTCGTGGTTGCCTTACAGGTTCTGGCTGGAAGGATTATCTTTCCACCGGTAAAGTTTGTGGTTATGAGCTTCCTGAAAATTTACTAGAATCGGCAAAGCTTGAGCCTGCTATTTTTACTCCTTCGACTAAGGCAGATTTAGGCGAGCATGATGAAAATATAACTGTTGATCAAGCAAGAAATTTGCTTGGAGATGATATAGCGAAAAAAGTACAAGACATATCATTAAAAATGTTTGAGGAAGGTCGCACTTATGCAGCTACTCGTGGTATTCTAATTGCTGATACAAAATTTGAGTTTGGTATAGTTAAAGATGAATTAGTTCTTATTGATGAAGTGCTTACTCCAGATTCGTCTCGTTTTTGGCCAGCTGACCAATATGTAGAAGGTAAGGGACAGCCAAGTTTTGACAAGCAATACTTGCGTGATTGGCTTGCAGCTCAAACTTGGAATAAAAAAGCTCCACCGCCTAGTTTGCCAGCTGACGTTATTGAAGCTACTGCTAAGCGATATGCCAAAGCTTATGAAATTCTTACCGGAAAAAATTTTGATGGTGAATAAGGAGAAAAAAATGTTACTACAAGGAAAAAGAGCCTTAATACTAGGCGTGGCAAATAATAAAAGTATAGCTTACGGTATTGCACGATGTTTTAAAGAACAAGGTGCAAGGCTAGCCTTTTCTTACGTTGGGCAAGCCATACAAAAAAGAGTCGATCCTATCAGCCAAGAGCTTGGAGGTGAATTCACAGTAGCTTTAGATGTGTGTAATGATGAACAAATAAATCAAGCCGTTGACTTTGTAAAAGAAAAATGGGGTGGTATAGATATTCTTGTTCATTCTGTTGCTTTTGCTAACCGTGAAGATCTTCAAGGTCGTTTTGTGGACACAAACCGTAGTGGTTATCTTTTGGCTCAGGAAGTATCTTCCTACTCATTGACAGTTACTTGTAAAGCCTTTGAGGATTTGTTGGTGGATGGTTCGTCTGTTATTACTATGACTTATAATGGTTCACAACGTGTTTTGCCTGGATATAATGTTATGGGTGTAGCAAAGGCGGGTCTTGAAGCTTCAATGCGTTATTTAGCGTATGATCTTGGAGCTAAAAATATTCGTGTTAATGCAATTAGTGCTGGTCCTATTAAAACCCTTGCTGCGTCGGCAGTGTCAAGTTTAAAAAATATTTTTTCTCATATCGAAGAACATGCGCCTTTACATCGTAATGTAACTATAGGAGATGTTGGCGGAGCAGCAGTTTTTCTTGGTTCTGAGCTGTCAAATGCTGTAACAGGACAAATTTTGTATGTTGACAGTGGTTATAATATAATGGGAGTTTAACTATACTATAGTTATGGATTTAATTGAATAACGTTATTTCAAGGCATGATGAATAGCGTTATTCAAAACCTTATGTTATGCGAGGGTACTATAGAAAGTCTATTTATAGACAAAAATATATTTTTTAATGTTGCTATTGTTTTAGCTCAGAAAATATATTACAATTATATATGATATAAAGGTAATAGAAATTTCACCATCAATGTAAGGAGGCTATTTAAAATGAAAAACAAGTTTTTAATATGCTTTATTTTTACTTTGTTTGTGAGTTTTGTGATTACCGAAATTGTTTTGGCAAAAAAGGTTACCATTAAGAATTATTATCATAAAACTGTTTCTGTAGCTTTTCGTTATAAAGATAAAAGTATAGGCTGGGTTACTCGTGGTTGGTATCCTGTTAGACCCAAAACACAAACACATGTTGATTTTAATTCCAAAAATATAATTTTTTACATCTATGCAGAAGCTACTGACGGACGAAAATGGCGTGGCTCTGATCGCTATTTCACCGTTGTTCCGGTTGAGAAATTTACTCTTACGGGGCAACGCAAAGCTTCTGGGGGAAAACTGTAGGCTTTTTTGAAAGACGTTTTATAAAAGACACTGGGGTATTGGTTTTTGGCAGATAAAGGTGGTTTTCTTTTTGTGGCTGCATTTTAAAATAAAATTTCTATTACCTTTAGTCAATGCATCCGTAGCTATTTTATCATTAAAAATGCTTTTTCTAATCCCAAGTCCAATTTGTTTTAATTCTATATTCGGAATTGGAATTCGCAACGGGACGTTGCGACATAACGCTAAGTATTTTGAAGACAAGGTGAAACTTGTTTTGCCGCAGTCGATAAAAGTTAAAATTAAAGGACGTAACTTTAACTTAGAACCCTAATTAGAAATGTCATGGAACTAGGTTGGCTCACATTACTGCATAAAGAAACATTAATAATAGCCTATACTCTTTCAGTTGTGGCTGTAGGACATGTTTTGCTCAATAAGGGCAACCCTCGCTCTGCGTTGGCGTGGACACTTGCTATAATTTTCTTGCCATGGGTTGGCGTTATTCTCTATTCAATTTTCGGTATTGCAAGGGTTGAAAGTAGAGCCGCTCAATTTATGCGCAAAGCAAAAATTCAGGAAAGCCTAAACTCTAGTAGCTTGTTGGATGAGCATATAAATGTTCCG
>CAYJDL010000009.1:21991-23122 GCA_964368885.1 uncultured Desulfovibrionaceae bacterium
ATGCAATAGAAAAAGCTCATGACTATGTTTATTTAACTACTTTTATTTTTAATGGTGGGAAAAATGGGGAGCTTTTTGTAAAAGCTTTAGACGATGCAGCCAATAGGGGTGTTGATGTACGTCTTTTGGTTGATGGAGTAGGGCAACGGTATTCATGGTCAAGACCGTGGCGTAAATTACAAAATTCTAATGTAAAGGTGTCACTCTTTTTGCCGCCTAGGCTTTATCCACCTAATTTTTCCATAAATTTACGCAATCATCGTAAAGTTCTTGTAGCTGATAGCTTAGGCTTTACTGGTGGGATGAATATTGCAGACTACCATGACCAAAGTCATGCTGATTTTGCTGTTCAAGATATACACTTTATTTGTTCAGGACCAATTGTAAGTCAATTGCGAGACGCTTTTTTACTTGATTGGGCTTTTTGTACTAATGATTACTCAACTTCTGCCTATAAGGAAGAAGAAATGTGTGGCGACATATTGTGCCGCATGGTTTTAGATGGTCCTGGTTCTGGAAAAGATCCTCTACATGAGTTATTATATGGTGCTATTGGTGCAGCCCAAAAGAGCGTTTGCATTATGACACCTTATTTTCTACCGTCCCACGAAGTTACAGCTGCTCTTAAGGCTGCTTCCTTAAGAGGAGTGCAAGTTCAAATAATTTTGCCTGCAAAGAATAATATTCGCATGATTCATTGGGCAACTTTTCACTTGATACCAACGTTTTTAGAAGCCGGAGTGCATATTTTCTATCAAGATCCACCTTTTTCCCATGCAAAGCTTTTTATTATTGATGATTACTATGTACAAATAGGCTCAACAAACTTTGATCCTCGTTCTTTAAGATTAAATTTTGAACTTAATGTAGAGTGTTTTGATACATCCTTTGCACGTCAGATGCGCACATACTTTAACATAAGTCACGAAAAAGGTTATGAATATACATTGGAGGATGTGAAAAATCAGCCTTTACCAAAACGTTTACTGCATGCTTTTGCTTGGTTATTTTCACCCTACCTATAGCTAAGGAAAAGCTGATTTATTATTTTTTCCCAAACCCTTTTCAAAAAAACTTTCATTAGAATTTTTCTGAAGAAAAATTCTTTTATTTTGTGAACACTTAAAGCGT
>CAYJDL010000010.1:0-3988 GCA_964368885.1 uncultured Desulfovibrionaceae bacterium
GGGTCAAGCCATCACGTCTACGTTCAATTGCTTATGGAGATACTCGTCCATATCAAGTTGGGCTTGATGAGCAAAGCAAAATGCTAAACCGTCGGGTAGAGCTTTTCTTCCATAGGCCAGAAGTAATGTCCTATAGCGTAGTGTATTGATAATATTGACTTTAAATTTATTTAAATTTTTTTGAAAAAAGTACTTGCCAAACACATCATTTTTGCGTAGAACTCTTCTTGTAGCCGCGGTATATCATTCTGTCCCGCGGCACCACTAACCTATGTTTTAATAGGTATGAAAAGTCCTAAGTGTTAAAAATAAAACACTTAGGACTTTTTTTATTTGCATATAAAATTATATATTAGTCAGCATTTCCTTATGAAAAAAAGAAAATAACTAATCTAAGTTTCATTTTCTTATTGACGAGAAATTTTCTGGTATTATTTTTAAAATGATTGGCAAGTATGTCAATGAGGCTTGATGGAGGACAGTATGAGCGTTTCTTATAAGGATTACTATAAATTATTAGATGTAGATCGCAAAGCTACAAAGGAAGAAATAGGCAAATCGTTTAAAAAATTGGCTCGCAAATTTCACCCAGATTTAAATCCCGGTGATACTGTGGCAGAAGAAAAATTTAAAGAATTAAATGAAGCCTATGAAGTGCTCAAAGATCCTGAAAAGCGTAAACTTTACGATCAGTTAGGGCATAATTGGCAGCATGGGCAGCAATTTCAGGGTGCACAAGGCTTTGAAGGATTTAACTTTAATGGGCAAAACTTTGGAGGCGGCAACTTCTCGGATTTTTTTGAAGTTCTTTTTGGTAATGCTGCTCGAGGTTCGCAAGGTGCGCATTTTGGTGGAGATCCTTTTGGCTTTTCTGGTCGTCCGAGTAAAGGAAAGGATATGAAAGCCACTATGTTTATTACTCTTGAAACTGCTATTAAAGGTGGGCGTCAAAGCATTTCCCTTTCTTCAGCACAGGGGCAACGAAACTTGGAAGTAAATGTGCCTGCTGGAATTAAGGAAGGTGCCAAGTTGCGTCTTGCTGGGCAAGGTGAAGCAAGCCCGATGGGAGGTGCTGCCGGAGATTTAATTTTACAAATTAACTATCAACAGCATCCACTATTTAGTGTAGATGGTGAAAATATAACATACGACTTACCTTTAAGTCCTTGGGAATCTGTGTTTGGATTAAAGGCAACAATACCAACGCTTGAAGGTGAAATTGAAATGAATATACCTGCCGGAACTTCTTCAGGGCGACGTTTTCGTTTACGAGAAAAAGGGCTTGGCAAAGAAGGTAAACGTGGTGATTTAATGGTGCGTGCTATGATTCGTGTACCACAAAAGGACGATTTATCAGATGAAGAATTAGAGCTTTGGGAAAAACTAGCCCAGACATCAACCTTCCAAGCACGTTAATTAAAAAAAATATGGTTATGTGCAATTGAAATTGCTTCTAACTATTTTTAATATATTTTAGGAGATTACAATGGACATTAGTAAATTTACAGAAAAAGCCCGTGCGTCCATCACAGAGGCTCAAAGTTTAGGTGCTGGCTACAAACATCAAGAAATTGATGCTGAGCACATAGCCTTAGCACTAATCAAGCAAGAGCAAGGCATTGTACCCAGAATTTTAGAACATATGGGCATACAAGTGCGAGCTCTTGAAGTTGGTCTTGAAAATGTATTACACAAACGTCCAAGTGTTACAGGTTCAGGCAGTGCTGATCTTAATAAATTAATGATTACGCAACGTGTTGCCAAGGTTTTAGCCGATGCGGAAGCAGAGGCAAAGCGCATGAAGGATGAATATGTTAGCGTGGATCATCTTTTTGCGGCTCTTGCAGATCAGCCTATAGCGACGCCTCTTGGTCAATTGTGGAAAGAATATAATATTTCCAAAGCTCGCTTTACTATGGCTATGGAAGAATTGCGAGGCGGAGCTCGTGTTACTTCTGCTAATCCTGAAGATACTTTTGAAGCTTTAAGTAAGTATGGTAGGGACTTAGTGGATGCAGCAAGGCAGGGTAAGATGGATCCTGTTATTGGGCGAGAGGATGAAATTCGCAGAGTAGTTCGTATATTATCTCGCCGCACTAAAAATAATCCCGTGTTAATTGGTGAAGCCGGCGTTGGTAAAACTGCCATTGTTGAAGGTTTGGCTTTTCGCATTGTTAATGGTGATGTACCTGAAAGTTTAAAGGGAAAATCTTTATATGCTCTTGATATGGGCTCACTTATTGCCGGAGCAAAGTATAGAGGTGAATTTGAAGAACGCCTAAAAGCTGTTCTTGGAGAAGTTGAAAAGTCCGAAGGGCAAGTGATTCTTTTTATTGACGAATTACACACTATTGTTGGTGCCGGAAAAACCGATGGTGCTATGGATGCAAGTAACTTACTCAAGCCTATGCTGGCAAGAGGCGAATTACATTGCGTTGGCGCAACTACTGTTGATGAATATCGTCAATATATTGAAAAAGATCCTGCACTTGAAAGACGCTTTCAACCTGTACTTGTAGATGAACCGACTGTAGAAGATACCATTTCAATTTTACGTGGACTTAAAGAACGCTTTGAAGTTCATCATGGGGTGCGCATTAGTGATTCAGCCATTGTTGAAGCTGTAACCTTGTCACATCGTTATATTTCTGATAGGCAATTACCCGATAAAGCCATTGACCTTGTGGATGAAGCAGCGGCAATGATTCGTACTGAAATTGATTCCCTACCAACCGAATTGGATGTTACCAACCGTAAGGTGATGCAGCTTGAAATTGAGCGAGAAGCTTTAAGGCGTGAAACAGACTTAGCATCTCAAGAACGCTTGCAAAAACTTGAAGATGAATTGGCAGAATTGCGCATTCAGCAAGGTATTTTGCGTGGTCAATGGGAAATGGAAAAAGAATCCATTGATGCAGTGCGTCATATTAAGGAAAAGATTGAACAAACACGCTTTGCCATTGAGCAAGCTGAGCGAGCTTATGACCTTAATAAAGCAGCAGAATTAAAATATTCCATTTTACACTCTCTTGAGAAGAAATTGCAAGAAACTGAAAATGGTACAGATGGTAAACAGCGTCTTTTAAAGCAAGAAGTACGACCGGAAGATGTTGCGGCAATTGTCGGTCACTGGACAGGTATTCCGGTTACACGTTTACTTGAATCTGAGCGAGAAAAACTTCTTCGTCTTGGGGATGAATTACACGAACGTGTTGTGGGTCAAGATGATGCTGTAAAAGCTGTAGCCGATGCAGTGCTTAGGGCAAGAGCCGGACTTGCTGATCCTATGCGTCCCACAGGGTCATTTTTATTCTTAGGACCAACCGGTGTAGGTAAAACAGAATTATGCAAGGCTCTTGCGGCGGCTTTATTTGATACAGAAGAGAATATGGTGCGCCTTGATATGAGTGAATATATGGAAAAACACTCTGTAGCAAGGCTTATCGGAGCGCCTCCAGGTTATGTCGGTTATGATTCAGGAGGGCAACTTACCGAAGCTGTGCGTCGTAAACCTTATTCTGTTGTGCTCTTTGATGAAGTTGAAAAGGCTCATCCTGATGTGTTTAATACTTTATTACAATTGCTTGATGATGGTCGTCTTACTGATAATCAAGGACGCACGGTAGATTTTCGTAATGCTATTATTATAATGACCTCTAATATTGGCTCCATGCACATGTTAGATGGAATTTGCACTGACGGTATTTTATCCGATAAGGCTAAAAACCTTGTAATGGATGAATTAAGGCAACATTTTAGACCGGAATTTCTCAATCGTGTCGATGAAACTGTAATGTTTACATCTTTGACCTTAGAGCAAATTGAGCGTATTGTGGATTTACAACTAGAACGTTTGCGCATACGCCTTGAAGAGCGTAAAGTTAAATTGGAAATGACTAAAGATGCTTGTATTTATGTAGCAAAAGCTGGATATGACCCAATATACGGCGCAAGACCTTTAAAACGATATATTCAACATTATTTAGAA
>CAYJDL010000010.1:3998-4715 GCA_964368885.1 uncultured Desulfovibrionaceae bacterium
AGGGCATAATGTGCGTGTGGATGTTGTTGATGATGAAATTACCTTTAGTCAAGTATAGGAAGCTAAGTTGGTTAAGGTAATACTGATTTGCTTTTTTTCTGGGGGGAAAGGATGTGTGAACAAAAATTTTCCCCAAAAAAATAATTGTCTCATAATAAAAACGGAATATAGATGAAAATTGCAGCATTAATACTAGCAGCCGGTAAGGGAAAGAGAATGCATTCGCAGCGTCCAAAAGTTTTACAAAATCTTCTTGGGCAGCCCTTACTTGCGCATGTCTTAAGATCTTTGCGAACACGGTTTCAAGATCAAATTTGGACTGTAGTTGGGCATGGTTCCGATGCTATTCGGCAATGCTTTAAGCATGAAAATTTACAATTTATCGAGCAACTTGAACTAAAAGGTACGGGGCATGCTGTGTTGCAAGCCTTGCCTACATTAATAAAAAATTCCATAGATTATGTGCTTGTTGTAAATGGGGATACGCCTTTATTAACTGCTGACGCTGTACAAAAATTTTTGAATGACATTGAGCTTTGTGGACATAAAGCTATAGCTTTTGCCAGTATTGATGTGCCCTATGCTAATAACTATGGTCGTGTATTGCGTGATAGTATGAATAATGTCGTGGGTATAGTAGAAGCGAAGGATTATGATGAAGCTGTACATGGAAAGGTAAGTAATGAAGTCAATGCTGGATTGTACTTTATGCATGTG
>CAYJDL010000010.1:4725-11527 GCA_964368885.1 uncultured Desulfovibrionaceae bacterium
AACTCTTGCAAAGTTATTACCCTTGCTTTCATCAAATAATAAAAGTGCAGAGTATTATCTAACTGATATTATACATTTAGGTATAGAACATGGTTACGATGTGCATGGTGTTGAATGCGGTGAAGATGCACAGTTGCTGGGGGTAAATTCACCGGCTGAGTTAATCAGAGCAGAGGAAATATTACGAAAATCATTAGTAGAGAATTTTCTTGAGTCAGGCGTAATTATCCATAATCCACAGATGGTTAGCATAGGAGCTGAAGTACAAATTATGGCAGGTGCAGAAATATTTGGCCCTTGTGAAATTTATGGTAATTCATCTATTGCCAAAGGCGCAGTAATAAAATCACACTGTGTTTTAGATAATGCAATTATTGCAGAAGAGGCAGAAATTTTGTCCTTTAGTCATATTCAAGATGCTTATGTAGGTAAAAATGTATCTGTTGGTCCTTATGCTCGTTTGCGTCCTGGCGCAAAATTAGAAGAAAAATGTAAAGTTGGTAACTTTGTAGAAATCAAGAAGTCAACAGTGCGTAAGGGTGCAAAAGTTAGTCATTTAAGTTATGTAGGTGACGCTGATGTAGGTGAAGATGCTAATATTGGGGCAGGTACAATTACTTGTAATTATGACGGAAAAAATAAGTTTAAAACAGAAATTGGAGCTAATGCCTTTATAGGTAGCAATACGGCTTTAGTTGCTCCGGTTCGAATTGGTGATAACGCTTTAGTTGGTGCCGGATCTGTTATAACTAAGGATGTGCCAAGTTCAAACTTGGCAATTGGGCGTGCACGGCAAAATAATATGCCCAAACGTAAATAAGATAAAGATTTTAAATCTTATCATTTTAAATAAATACAATAAACATATATTAAATTTTAAAAGATGAGCTAAAGTTTCTTGCCATTAATCGCAGAAAGTGATAGTTAGAAACTTATGGAAATACTCAATCTACTCGAAGAACGTGTTCACCATCTCATTAACGAACTTGAGAAGGTACGCGAGGATAATAGGCGCATCCTTCAGGAAACTCATACTCAGGTGGAAGAGCTACAAGAGCAATTACACGCATTGAAGGAAGAAAATCAATCTCTTAACGACTCTCTTGTGCAAGAAAGAGACGCAAAAGACAATATTGCAAGTCGCATAGACGTTTTGCTAGAGCGCATGAAGAGTTTGGACTAATATTTTGTGAACACCATGCAAGAACATAAGCTTACATTATTGGGCTTAGACATTTCCTTCAGAGCCGGGGTGGATGCCGAACGGGTCGAGAAGGCCAGAGTTTTGGTGGAAGAACGATACGAAAAGTTGAGGCTTCACGGAGGACGCAGTAGTAAGGAATTATTACTTACTTTCCTAGTGTTGGGGCTTGCGGACGACTTATTACAAGCAAGTTCACAATTAGACGAGACAATAAACCGTCTAGATGGAATGCTTGTCAAAATAGAAGAACAAATATGAAATATATGAACAGGTCCCTGGGGGGTTTGTGATAGTTGAAGCGTTGCTGACCTTACAAGCATAAAAATTGGGAGTCAAGATTTGTCGTTGTGTGCAAGCCCCCCTATGAAGACGGGGAAGCCTAATGCGACTTTCAAGGCACCCCCCTGAGAAATCAGGTTCTGCAATGCCTTCCTCACACGGCTGTCTGGGGATATAATTCTATTCTTGTGAGCAAAGCTCGCTGGGTTGTTGTGCAAAACTGGTAATGCGCACGGGCATGAAGTATGTTACGCCATATGGGTTAATATTATGTGCCTGTGGTGTTTCTTATGCCTTGCATTTTCCCCTTGTATTAGTCCTTTTGTGATTTATGTATCACTACGAAATGCTATTCAATCTTTTATAATTTTTAATAAAAGTAGAATGGCTTTTGGTGTTTGTCGGGTTTTTAACCTGTTTTCATAGGAGGGCTTTTTTCATGAGTGCAATTTCATGGAGTGTAGCTATGTTTATGGCTGTGGCCTGTTTGGGTGTTGGTATGTTTATACAACGAATACTCACTTCCAAACGATTAGGTGATGCCAATGTGCTTGCAAGAAGAATTGTTGACGAAGCACGCAAAGAAGCGCAGGCGCAAAAAAAAGAAATGTTGTTACAAGGTCAAGATGATTTGTTTCAGCAAAAAAGAGAAATGGAAGGCGATTTTAAAGAAAGGGAGCGAGAATTAAAGGCTCGTGAACGTAAAATGGATGAAATGAGTGGTCGCCTAGAAGAAAAACTAGAACTTGCAACAAATAGAGAAAGAGACATTCTTGGCATAGAAAAGGAATTAGCCAAAAAAGAAAGGTCTTTAGTTGAAGCTGAAGAATATTTACAAATACGTGTTGATGAGCAGGAAAAATGCTTACAAGAAATTTCTGGTCTGACTACAGAAGAGGCTAAGGCACGCTTATTTGAAGAAGTTGAGGCAAGCACACGTCATGAAGCTGCCAAGATGATTCGTGCCATTGAAACAGAAGCTAAAGAAACTGCAGATCGTAAAGCTAAAGAAGTGCTTTGTAGTGCAATTCAACGTTATGCAGGTGATTATGTTTGCGAACAGACCGTTACAGCAGTAACTTTGCCTAGCGAAGACATGAAGGGACGTATTATCGGTCGAGAAGGGCGCAATATACGAGCAATTGAAGCTGCTACCGGTGTTGATCTTATTATTGATGACACTCCGGAAACAGTAATTTTGTCAGCATATAGCCCTTTGCGAAGGCAAGTTGCACGCATGGCTTTGGAGCGTCTTATTCAAGATGGGCGTATTCATCCGGCTAGAATTGAAGATGTGGTACAAAAGTGTGAAATGGAACTTGATGTTCAGGTGCGTGAAGTAGGTGAACAAGCTACATTTGATGCCGGAGTTCATGGTATTCACCCTGAAATAGTACGTCTTTTAGGGCAATTATATTATCGTACGTCTTTTACCCAAAATGTCCTTAAGCATTCTCTTGAAGTTTCTGCTCTGTGCGGAATGATGGCTGCTGAGCTTGGAATGGATATTAAAAAGGCTAAACGTGCCGGACTTTTGCACGATATAGGCAAGGCTGTTGACCATGAAGTTGAAGGTTCACATGCTTTAATTGGTGCGGATATAGCAAAAAAATACAATGAAAACAAAGATATTGTGCATGCAATTGCAGCGCATCATGAGGATATTCGCCCCTCAACTGCCTTGGCAGTATTGGTGCAAAGAGCTTTTGGAAAATTATGTCAAACGTCTCGAAGATTTAGAGAATATTGCTACATCCTTTGATGGCGTTGCTAAAGCTTATGCTATTCAGGCCGGACGTGAAATTAGAGTAATGGTTAATTCTGAAAATGTTGATGATGACACAACTTACGTTCTGTGTAAGGATATAGCTGATAAAATAGAAAAAAACATGACCTACCCAGGGCAAATAAGAGTTACTGTTATTCGTGAACGCCGTGTTGTAGGTTTTGCTAAATAATACTTTTTAGGGGGAAACTTTTAGTTGACAAACCACAGTGAACAAAAAGTTTCCCGCTCTTAAGATAGTTTAGTTTTAAAATTTTAATATTTTACTAATGTTATCTCTATTAAACTTAATTTACTATTCAGAATGATATAATAAGTAAATTTCTTTGGAAGTCCACCCTTGCACCTGATCTTGTACACGTCTGCAAACTTCCCTTAATTTTCCGCCCTTTTCCTGTTCTTCTGCAAGTAAATTTTCTACTATATTTTGACTGGTGCGTTCAATTTGTAAAGCAGGGCCGATGACAACAGTAATTTCCCCTTTGAGCTCAATAGATAGCTGCTTATAATCTTCTAAATTCATGACAATAAATTCTTCAAAGGTTTTAGTCATCTCTCGAGCAATACATAATTGCCTTGAACCCAATAAGTTATAGGCCAAAGCTAATGTTGCTTGTAAACGATCCTTACGTTCAAAAAACACTATTGTACTGTTGAAAGAGATAAAAGGGGAAAGGCTTTTTTCTATGGCTGTTTTTTCTCTTGGTAAAAAACCCAAAAAAGTAAATGGTTGCGGTGCTATTCCGGCACCCATAAGAGCAGCAATGGGCGCACAAGGACCGGGGACTATAGATACATTAATACCGGCTCTACGACAAGCTTGAACCAAGCGAAAACCAGGGTCTGACAAAATAGGTGTTCCGGCATCTGAAATTAAAGCTAAGCATTTTCCCTGCTCTAAAAGAGTAATAACTTCTTGACAGCGTTTTTCTTCATTATGGTCATGCAAAGAAATAAAGCCCTTACTCTTCATTGAAGCTCGTTGAAAAAAAAGTCCGGCTCGTCTTGTGTCTTCTGCCAAAACAAGATCGGCATTTTCTAAAATCATTCTTGCTCTTGGGCTTAAATCATCAAGATTACCAAGGGGAATGGCAACAATCCAAAGTTGACCATTTTTTAGTTTATTAGTATTAGTTGTATCAGTCGAAATTAAAGGCATTGTCATAAAATTCCACATTAAAATTTTGAGGAGAGTCATAAGTAACAGCAACAATAGCAAAGCGACAAGAACACTGCCAAGCATCATGATAGCTAAGCCAAGACTGTGCGGCTTTTAAAATATTATATCTTTTTTTCTGATTAACACCTTCCAGCGGACTTGTCATGCTTTGAACTGTTCGAGTTTTTACTTCAATAAAAACAAAGCCTTGAACATCTTCACAAACAATGTCAAGCTCTAAGGACGCACAACGCCAATTACGATGCACAATGCGAAAACCTTTTTTCTTAAGGTAATTAACTGCTATATCCTCACCTTGCTTACCAATCCATTGTTTTTTTGTTTTAAATGTGCTGGTATTTTTACTTTGCAAAAGTGATTTTATCTTGCACCAAAAAATTAACATAAACTACCTTGAGTGATATTGATATTTGATATTGTATTTAATGGAGCAAAAGTCATTCTATGTAAAGGGCAGGAGCCATATTTTTCAATAGCTTGAATATGCTCCTTAGTTCCATAGCCTTTATGTTTGGCAAAATTATATTGTGGCCAACGATTATGTAAAATTTTTAATATGCGATCTCGATGAGTTTTAGCTATGATTGAAGCGGCTGAAATTATAGGCATAAGACTATCACCGCTCACAAGGGCAACTTGCTGTACTTCATTAGGGTAGAAGCTTTGTAAGATATGAATGGGTATTGTTTTATTTCCATCAATATAAAGATTTTCAATCTTGCAATTTGGATGACGAATATATAATGACTTTAAAGCCTTACTCATAGCGTAAAAAGTAGCTTGCAAAATATTGATGCGGTCAATTTCATTTTGCCATACAATTCCTATACCTACCATGGCATGTTTTAGAATGCTTTGTGCAAGAAGCTCTCTTTTTTTTGGACTAAGTTTTTTGGAATCGTCTAGCTGTTCTATTGGTATTGATAGCATTGTAGCGTCAAAATGCACAACGGCTGCGACTACCGGCCCTGCTAGGCAACCTCTTCCGGCCTCGTCTATTCCTATTTGTCCAATCTGATCAACTTGTCTGGTCTGGCTATGAGAGGAAATTTTTTTGTTTATCAAATTTTGTTGCATATGGCCTTTATGTTATTTATAGTTTTATCATTATTAAGAGTTCTTGCATAATGAGAAAAGACATGGATTGCTTCGTCGCAAGCTTTTCGCAATGACCTGACTTTACAATAAAAGTCATTACGAGCGTAGCGAAGCAATCCAGTGATTTAATCAATTTTAGCAACTGTGCAAAACTCTTACATTATAATAAATAAAAACCCCTGCTAGTGCAAGGGGTTAGAGATGTATTTAAAATATTAGTATTATTCTATTATGTATTGATAAGTCCTGTCTGAATAAGTAGCGTTATTGTTTCTCCATTTTCGGTCTTAGTATATTCTGTGTAGTCTGTCACGCCACTATTATTGTTTGTCGACCAGTCTGTAGGGTTATTAAATGTCAACTTGTCATCATTTTGTGTGACACCAAGATTGTTAAGAACTTCTTGTACGCTTTCACCCTGAACGTCACCATTAATAGCTACTTCAATGTTTGTAATCGTTTTATTGCTTATAGCATCTCTAATACTCTGTAAGTTATTAACGTTAGTTAGTAGCACGTCCATCTCATAGGTGTTGTCACTTGCGTTTTCTCCGCCATCAATCAATACGTCTTTAAAGCTAAGCCCAGAGTTGGACAACTTGATTAAATCATCATCAGCTCCGCCATCTATTGTATTTTTACCGCCATCGATAGCCAAAAAATTACCTTCAATCCAGATAAAGTCGTTATCATCTCCGCCATTGAATATATTTTCACCACCTTTCTGAACTTCAACAGTACCGTTTATTTGAAGTTTATCAGCACCTTCATCTAGGTTTATGATATTTTTCCCTTGAGGGAAAGCGCATATAGGATTTATGCTACTAGTAACCTTTATATCATCATCACCGGCACCGCCGTTTATTGTATTTACTCCGTTTGTCGCACTTAATAAACCGTTGAGGGTTATGCTATCATTATCATCACCAGTACTTATTTCATTTTTTCCACCAGCTATTGCAGACATTGCACCTTTGAGCGTTATGCTATCATTATCATCACCAGTACTTATTTCATTTTTTCCATCACTTGTTGCGTTCATTGAAAAATGTCCAAATGTCTTAATGACTAAAGTATCGGCACCTACATCCTTTGTGATAGTATTATTTTCATTATTATTTGCTACCATAGCTTCAATTTCATTTGGGTTAACAAATGGGCTAGTATTTCTAATAGATGCATTGAAACTGATATTATCAGGGGCAGGTTTGAAGATGCTATTTCTAGAACCACCACCTGTACTATTACCTTGATT
>CAYJDL010000010.1:11537-12837 GCA_964368885.1 uncultured Desulfovibrionaceae bacterium
TTAACAGTTACTGGAATTTCAAAAAGTGAAGGGGGAGTTTCTAGAACAGAAGGGGGATTTAAGTCAGTACCTGTTGGGTCATTGTAAATCTTCACATCATTACCTAGTGCTGGCATTAAGTCTTTATTGTCATTGAAAAAAGCTTCGGCTGTTAATGGGATTGCATCGTCGGAATTGCCGTTTTGAATTAAAAAGGTAGGTAGGCTATTTGCACTATATACTTTATAAGAACCTTCAATAACAATTGAAGCGATGACCTTACCATCTGCATCTTTGAAGGTGAAAACTAAATTTTCTCCATTATCGCTTTTACTTATAATAGCATCACCGGTGTTAAAATCTAAAACAATATCAGTATTGGCGGTAGCAGTATATTTATTGGTTTCACCTGTATTTTCAGGTTTTACCAAGGTAATTTTTTTTCTTTCTTCATTTAGCTGTTGACTTTCGTTGACATTAGACATGGTGATCTCCTTATTCTAAAAAACTACAAATAAAATAAAATACATCAAAATATGACGCAAAAATAGAGCATAGAAAACCTATGTAGGTGTAATAAAGGGATTTTTATGGCGCTTAGTTGATAGCTGACCAAGCGACTAGGTAGATAAAACTACCTAAGGCTAATAAGCCCACAAGTGTTTAAGGTAAAGATACACTTGTCTGAATAAAGGGACACATTGGTGAAAATAGTCCACACGCAATTATTGCGTGGATGAGTAATAGCTTACATTTGGTAAAGTGTCAATATGCTTTTAGTGGCTATTGAATGAACCCTTTTTCGACAAAAGGTTTTTTCCCAAGAAAAAGAAAAATCAGTTTATTTCAGGTGGAATTGGGATATAGTCTGGTACCAAGTCTTCAAAACAAGTATATCGTGAGATATACATAAGCTCTGCTACGCCAACAGGTCCGTTGCGTTGTTTTCCGATAATAATTTCGGCTACGCCTCTAGCGGGTCTATCGGCAGGTTTAGTAAATTTATAAACATCATCACGGTATACAAACATAATAACATCTGCATCTTGCTCAATGGCTCCGGATTCTCGCAAGTCTGATAACATAGGTCTTTTATCAGCTCTTTCTTCCACCTTACGATTAAGCTGTGACAGAGCTACTACCGGAACATTAAGTTCCTTGGCAAGACCTTTTAAAGAACGTGAAATTTCAGATATTTCTAATTCTCTTGAGTCAATACGTCTTCCGGCACGCATAAGTTGCAAATAATCAACAATTACAAGACCAACGCCTTTTTCCGTCATAAGGCGGCGTGTTCTTGCTCTTAATTCTAAAGTGCTTA